>DASZWQ010000001.1 GCA_035546535.1 Pirellulales bacterium
GCTGCGCTGTACAGAGGCTCGCCCCGACGAGGGAAACGAGCAGGCGAGACGCCTGCACCACAAAAAGCCGGCTCGAACCTCGAGCGCTGCACGGCTGTCCAGAAACCAACACCGACGCAATCCAACCCAGCGACCGAGCCGGACTATGTACATCCCCGCGACGTTCCAAGGCCCTGACCAGACGGCCGTGTTCGATTTCATCGAGTCGCACAGCTTCGGCATCCTGGTCTCGGGCAAAGACGCTGAGTTGAAGGACGCCGGGCTGTGCGCCACGCATCTGCCGCTGCTCTTGCGGCGCGACGTTGGGCCGCATGGGCAGTTGGTCGGGCACATGGCCCGCGCCAACCCGCATTGGCGCGACATGGGCGGTCGCGAAGTGCTCGTCGTCTTCCCTGGTCCGCACACGTATATCTCGCCCTCCTGGTACGACGACAGCGAAGTCGTCCCGACCTGGAACTACCTGGCCGTCCATGCCACGGGTCGCTGCGAAATCATCGATGACGAACCGACGACCCGCCAGGTCGTAGCCGATTATGTCGAGTTCTACGAGCAGTCGCAGCCGCAGCCTTGGCAGTTCGACGCGAACGCCGATTACGTCAGCAAATTGCTCAAGCAGATCGTCGCCTTTCGCATTGATATCACGCGGCTCGAGGCGAAGTGGAAACTGAGCCAGAACCATTCCGCCGAGCGGCGCGCAAATGTGGCCCAGCAGTTGGCCACAAGCAGTGACCCCGAGGCTCGCGAAATCGGCCGGTTGATGCGCGAAACGCTAGAGCGCTGAGAGCGTGTCTGCAAAAAGCGGTCGTTTCGACGAAAGGCATCGGTGGCATCCGGCAGCTTCACGGAAAGATGATGTCTTTGATATCCTCAAGGCAGGCGCCTGAAGCATCCTCGGAGCGATTGCTGGCGGAAATGTATACGATGTCTTCATCGACGTAGCGGATGAACTCCGAATAAAACACGCCATTGCTGCCGTTGTGCGAGATGACCTTTGTACCGCGTGAAGAATCGCTCAGCACCCAACCGTAGCCGTACCAGACGTCTGCATCGGTCTCCACCTCGACCTTGCGCGAGAACATTTTTTCCTTTGCTTTCTTCGTGAGCACTTCGTCACCCAGCAGCGCCTGGTGCCAGCGATACAAGTCCCAGACGGTCGAAAGCACGCCGCCATTTCCGCGCAGGTTCCAGTAGGGACCGTCCTTCGCCCAGTTCTTATCAAGTGGTGTGCCCCAATCCGTCTTTCTCTCGTAGCCATGCGCGACGGCGTTGGGGTCCCATTTCGGCAAAAGATAGCCCGTATGCTTCATTCCGGCTGGCAGCCACAGTTGCTCGCGCAAGTAGGCTTCGTACGATTGTCCGGTCACCTGCTCGATCACGGCCGCCAGCAGGCTGTATCCAGAATTAGCGTAGCGATGCCCCTCGCCGGGCGAGAACAGTAGCTTTGACCGGAAAGCCTGTTCGACGATCCACGCGCGCGTGGCAGGTTCGTAGTCGCCGCCGAAATCACTCTTCAAGCCGGCGCCGTGCGTCAGTAGCTGGAAGAGGGTGATTTGCGATTTGTCCTTCGGGACATTCTCGAAATATTTGACAAGCTTGTCGTCTGCGTCGAGCTTCTTCTGTGACTCCAGTTTGGCGATCGCGGCGCCGGTGAATTGTTTGGTGAGGGAGCCGATGTCGAATGCCGTACGCGACGTGAACGGTATCTGCTTCTGTCGATCGGCGAGTCCATAACCCTTGGCAATGACGACGTTGCCGTCCTTGGCGACTAATAGAGCGCCGCCGAATCCTGTCTCGGCGTGCTTTTTCATCTGCTCGTCGAGCTTCTGGCCGAGCGGCCCTTCGACCTTATCGACGTCGGCCGGCTCAGTCGCTCCTGCAATTCTGCAAATCCCTACTAAGACAGCGACGAGGACGGACAATAACGGCCTGTGGCCCGATCTCTTGCTTGGGCTCATGGGTCCCTCTGAGAATGCACCTTCGAATCGCATGTTCGATGCACCGCTATCAGTGCGGCCCGTGGTACGCCAAGCCAAGGAGCCTCGGAACCATTGCAACCCTTGAGCATTATCCCAGTGATATCCAATCGCACCATTAAGGCTCGGAAGCGGCATTATTATCCGAACCATTCTGCTTGACCGCCCCTCTCCTGTTAGCTAGAGTTCAATGCGATGGGCCTTTAGCAGCCTATCCCAAACAGGAACACTTCCATGGCGCGACTGAACCTACTACCGCTTCGCTTGCGGTTGCTTGCCCTCGGCAAGCGCTAGGGTTCGTACGCTCGGAAGATTCCGACCTGATCCGACCAGCATACGAACCCTAAGGCCTGGCAGCCTTGGGGTTTTTTGTTGCCCAAACTTGTTCCCTTATAATCAACGTCCCATGCGTAACTTTGGCGATCATCGAGGCGAGCGTACCCGCACGCCCACGAGGGCGTGGTTGGTGCTTACCGGGCCGGCCTAGGGTCGGCCCTCTGCACCGCGTTTCGATTCCTCGCGCTCACCACCAATCGCCCAGGGACAAAAACCCATGAATGCCGAAGCAAACGCCAAACGGCCTGCCGAACGCACCATCACCATCTTCGACACCACGCTGCGCGACGGCGAGCAATCGCCCGGCGCCAGCATGAACATCCCCGAAAAGCTGGAGGTGGCCCAGGCCTTGGTCGACCTGGGCGTCGATATCATCGAGGCTGGCTTCCCCATCGCCTCGCCCGGCGACTTCGAAGCCGTCCGCGAAATCGCCAACAATATTCGCGGCGCCGTGATCTGCGGGCTGGCCCGCTCGGCCAACGAAGACATCGATCGCGCGTGGGAAGCCTTGCAGGGCGCCGAGCGCTCGCGGATTCACGTCTTTCTGGCCACCAGCGCCATCCATCGCGAATTCAAGCTGAAGATGGACAAGGACGAAATCATCCGCCGCGCTGTCACGTCGGTCACACGCGCCAAGAGTTACTGCCCAGATATCGAGTTCTCGCCCGAAGACGCTTCGCGGACCGAGGTCGATTTTCTGTGCGAGGTCGTCGAAGCCGCGATCTCGGCCGGGGCGACGACCGTCAACATTCCCGACACCGTCGGTTACGCCACGCCCACGCACATCGGCAACGTGATCCGCGCCCTGCGCGAGCGCGTACCGAACATCGATCGCGCCGTGATCAGCACGCATTGCCATAACGACCTGGGGCTGGCCGTGGCCAACAGCCTGGCCGCGGTCGAAAACGGCGCCGGCCAGATCGAATGCACGATCAACGGCATCGGCGAGCGGGCCGGCAACTGCGCCCTGGAAGAGGTCGTGATGGCGCTGCGTACCCGCAACGATTACTACCACGCGCGCACGGGCATCGTCACCGAGCGATTGGTGCCCACCAGCCGGCTGGTATCGAACATCACCGGCATCCAGGTGCAGCGCAACAAGGCCATCGTCGGCCGCAACGCGTTCGCCCACGAGGCCGGCATCCATCAAGACGGCATGCTGAAAGAGCGCCGCACGTACGAGATCATGCGGCCCGAGGACGTCGGCCTGGCCAAGACCGACCTCGTGCTGGGCAAGCACAGCGGACGCGCTGCTTTGGCCGATCGCGCCAAAGCCCTGGGCTATCACATAAGCGGCGAGCAACTGCAAACGGTCTTCGAGCAGTTCAAGGTGCTGGCCGACAAGAAGAAGGAAGTCTACGACGCCGACATCGCCGCGCTGATCGAACAGGAGATGCGCGAAATCCCCGAAACCTGGACCATCGCCGGCTATCGCCTGGTGGCCGAGTCGGGCCAGGTGCCCACCGTCTCGCTGACGCTGAAGCGCGGCACCGACGAAGTCACCGAAGAGGTCACCGCCGGCGATGGCCCGTTCGATGCCTTGTTTCATGCGGTCGAGAGGATCACGGGCGTCGAGGTCGTGTGCCGCGACTTCAACGTCCACAGCGTGACGATCGGCAAGGACGCCCAGGCCGAGGTCACGGTCGAGGTCGAGCACGATCGACAGATCTATCGCGGCCGCGGCGTGTCGACCGATAGCGTCGAAGCCAGCGTGCAGGCGTTTCTCACCGCTGTGAATCGCGTCGCCGCACAACTCGAGCGCGAAGGCAAATCGCCCCAGGCCAAGGTCGCCGGCAACGTGTAGCTCGGCAGGCGAAATCGATTTTTGCCACGGAGCACACCGAGGTCACCGACATGATGCAGGGACGGCCGCAGCCAGACGTCGGTGAAGAGAAAATGCCGAAGGTCGAAATCCGAAGGTCTAAAGAAAACTCAAAGCTCAAATCCCAAAGGATGCTTGGTGTGCTGCGATGCATCACCGTGCAAGCCCGTTAGTCATTCGCTCATTCTGATTTCTTTCGACATTTGCGTTTAGGCATTCGCCTGCTTCCTCGGTGTGCCCTGTGGCATAACCGCTTTGCACACAGGGCACGCTGTGCGACCACGGCGGCGCGGCTATCATACGAAAAGCTCGAACGTTACGTCTGCCGAAGAGCCACGCATGTCGCTATTGCAACTCTTGTCCGCCGGACTGGCCCACCATCGGCGGTTGCACCTGGCCGTCGCTTTGGGTGTGGCCGCGGCGACGGCCGTGCTCTCCGGCGCCCTGGTCGTGGGCGATTCGGTCCGCGACAGCCTGCGTCACCTGGCGCTCGATCGTTTGCAGCGCATCGACGAAATCCTGGCCGTGCCGCGCTTCTTTCGCGCCCAACTGGCAGGTGAATTAAGCGACCAGCCCGAATTCCAGGAGTATTTCTCGACCGTCGCCCCGGCCATCTTGCTCGAAGCCACGGTCGAGGATCCGCGGTCACAGCGCCGCGCGATGCGCGTCAACATCCTGGGCATCGACGATCGTTTTGCGGAGCTGACGAACGTCGAGAGGAAGGATTTTGCACCTCCGCCACCTGGCGAGATCACGCTGAACGAGGCCCTTGCCGAGGATCTAGGGCTCAAGATCGGCGACGACGTGATCGTGCGTCTGCCGGTCGCGCGCGAAGTGCCGGCCGATAGTGCGCTCGGGCGAAAGACCGAAACGATCACGAATCTGCGACTGTCGGTGCGGCGCATCGTGCCCGCCGAGGGCGTGGGCCGCTTCGCCTTGCGGCCGAATCAATCGGTCCCGCGCGATGCCTTCGTGAACGTGGCCGACATCCAGAGAATTCTCAAGCAGCCGGGCAAGGTGAACGCGCTGCTCGTGGGGGGCGAATTTCACAATGCCACGCCGGCCGAGATGAAGACCGCCCATGAGGCGCTCCAGGCTCTGCTCGCGCCCAACCTGGTCGACGACTACGGTCTGACGATCCGCCAGGCGCCGCTCGGCTATTTCCTGTTGGAAAGTGATCGCATGCTCTTCGAGCCAGCGGTCGTCGCGGCGGCCGAAGAATCATTCGGTCCCTTGGGCGCGCAGCCCACATTCACGTACCTGGCCAACACGATCGCCGATGGCGCGCGTGAAATTCCCTATTCGACCGTGACAGGTATCGACTTTGATAAGGCGGCACCCTCTGGCGGATTTCTCGACCTGGGGGGCAAGCCGGTGCGAGAACTCGCGGCCGACGAAATCGCGCTCAACCAGTGGGCCGCCGATGACCTGCAGGCCAAAATCGGCGACCCGATCCGCTTGACGTATTTCGAGCCTGAAAGCACCCACGGCCGTGTGAGCGAGAAAACGGTCGAGCTACGGCTGGCCGCGATCCTGCCGCTGGCCGGCGGCGCAGACGATCCCAACCTGACGCCCACGCTGCCCGGCGTGACGGACCAGCTATCGATCGCGGATTGGAATCCGCCGTTCCCGTTCGACAGCCAGCGCGTCCGCCCGCGCGACGAAGAATACTGGGACCACCACAAAGCGACGCCGAAAGCGTTCGTAGCGCTGGCCACAGCGCGCAAGTTGTGGAGCAGCCGCTTCGGCGACACGACCTCGCTGCGCATTCCGGAGGGCGAAGGACGAACGGCCGACAAGCTGCTCGACCGGTTTCGTCTCGCTCCATCTGACCTGGGTTTCGTGTTTCAGCCCGTCAAGCTGCGGGCGATCGAGGCGGCGACCGGCACGACACCGTTTCAATATCTGTTTCTCGGCTTCAGTTTTTTCATCATCGTGGCGGCGCTACTACTGATCGCGATTCTGTTTCGCTTGGGCGTCGACGAACGTGCCGGCGAAATCGGCTTGTTGCTTGCCCTCGGCTGGCCCATGCGCCGCGTTCGCCGATTGCTGTTGGCCGAAGGGGCCGTCGTGGCTATCGCGGGAGCAATTGTTGGCGCTGTGATCGGGGTCGGCTACGCGTGGCTGATGATCTTGGCCCTGACGACGTGGTGGCTGGCGGCCATACGCACGCCATTTCTGCATCTGCACGTCAATCCCGCGACGCTTGTCGCGGGCGCGATCGTGGGCGTGCTCGTTTCGCTGGTTGTCATCTACCGGTCACTGGCTCGGCTAAAGCAGGCGAACGTTCGCGCGCTGTTGTCGGATCGCGTGACGGAGCCTGCCGGAGCGCGCATTAGAGAATCGCGCCGCGCGCCGCTTGTGGCCGGCGCGGCGCTCGTGGCCGCGCTCGCCGCCGGCGCTGCAGGAACCCGCCTGGGAGATATGGCCCAGGCGATGGCTTTCCTCGGCTCAGGTGCGCTCGTGCTCGTGGCCCTTTTGGCGCTTGTCGTGGCGCAGTTGCGCACCGGCGCGGCCGGCTCGCTGGTCCGCACCGGCCGGGCCGCGCTTGTGTGGCTGGCTTACTCCAACGCGGCTCGCAATCCCGGCCGCAGCGCGCTAGTGATCGGCTTGATCGCCGCCGCCAGCTTCTTAATCGTGGCCATCGGTGCCTTTCGACTAGCACCGAGCACCGGCTTTGCGAGCGGTACCGGCGGCTTCGCAATCGTCGCCGAATCGGATCAGCCGATCTATCAAGACTTCACAACCGACGATGGTCAGACCGAGCTGGGCTTCTCGTCGGCCGAGCAAAAGGCCCTGGCTGACGCGAAAGTCTTCTCGTTGCGCGTGGCCAGTGGTGACGATGCCAGTTGCTTGAACCTCTATCAAGCACAACAGCCGCGCGTGCTGGGGCTGCCCGAGTCCTTGATCGAACGTGGCGGCTTCGCCTGGAGCAAATCGGCCGCCACCACGCCCGAGCAAGCGGCAGATCCCTGGCTGTTGCTCGATAAACGTCCCACGGATACCGGGGGCGACGGGCCCGTCGTGCCGATCGTCCTCGACGAGGCCACGGCTATGTACAGCTTGCACTTAAGTGGCGTCGGCAGCCGTTACGAGATCAAGGACGGTCAAGGCGAGCCGCTCACGACCGAGGTCGTCGGCCTACTGGCGGGCAGCGTCCTGCAAGGGGCGGTCTTGATGAACGAGCGCGACTTTCTGAAATACTTTCCCGAGTCGAGCGGCTATCGCTTCTTCCTGATCGAAACGCCACCAGCTGACGAAGCGCAGGTCCAAACCGTGCTCGAAAAGACGCTCGGTGATTTCGGCTTCGATGCCGAGCCCACCGCCGAGCGGCTGGCTGAGTACTATTCGGTGCAAAACACTTATCTCTCGACGTTTCAAAGCTTGGGAGGCCTGGGGCTATTGCTCGGCACCTTCGGACTGGCCGCGGTGCAGTTGCGCAACGTCGTCGAGCGTCGCGCCGAGCTGGCCCTGCTGCGCGCGGCCGGCTTCCGCCGCGCGCTGGTCGCGCGGATCGTGTTGTGGGAAAACGCGCTGCTGCTTGTTGCAGGCCTGGCGATCGGCACGCTCGCGGCGCTCGTGGCCGTGGCGCCGCACTTGGCGCCGGGGGGCGCGCATCTGCCCTGGCTGCCGATCGTGGCCACGCTCGCGCTAGTGCTGGCCGCGGGCCTGGGGGCCGGCATGTGGGCCGTCCGCGCCGCGCTGCGAGCGCCTGTCCTGGCGACGCTGCGCGGCGACTGACGATCCAGCCCTAGCTCCTCGCCGTTAGTCGCCAACCGCGCGCAGACCGGCCCAGCGGGATGCACCTTGGACCGGGTCGCAAAAACGGATCAATCGTCCGTCAGCTCATGATGGCGCAAATGCCACGTCGCGCGGCGCTTCTTGCTCGCCAGACGTTTGCGCTGGCGGCGGCTGCGCGCGGCCAGCTTGTTGAGCATCGAATCACCAAAGACGTCGAGTCGATTCGACTTGAGATGAGAATGCTGCACGGCATCGGCTCCTTCTAAGAAAGTGAGCAATGCGTCCTCTGCTGCGCTCTCCCCCTCCCTTTCAAGTCTATAATCAAGCCGCATGAAGTTTCAAATTCCGCGGGCTGAATTCTACTTAATCGATCGCGTGGCGTGACCAAAATGACGATTACGCTCGACATCGGCGGCGAGGGACGCCATCCGGGGGCCCTGAACCTTAATCGCAGCCGGTATAAGACCTTGGGCGCGGAGCGCGGCTCGCCGATCCCGAACGTGATCGTGGCTCGCGCCGATCGTATTCCGTTGGCCGACGGCAGCGTACAGCACGTGATCGTCGAGCGCACGCCCCTCTCGCGCACGGCGCTCGCGGAAATTGCCCGCGTCGTCGCGCCCGGCGGCACGATCGAACTGGCGCATGTCCCGTTGCCGGGCGAAGACCGGCACGCCCAGGCCCTGGCGATATTGCCCGGCCGCACGCAGCGCCGGTTACGTCAAATTGCCAGCCAATGGGTGCAAGAAACGCACTTCACGGTGCCGGCGTTGTAAGGCTCGCCTGGACGATCCGTCGAGTGACAGCATCGGCAAGTCGCCTTGACCCGCGCCGGCCGCTTCTGATATAGCACCTCCGACAAATTGACGTGTCGTCGTTCAGGCACCTTGCTTTGGCTCGACACGCTCGGCAAGAAGCGTAGACAGGTGCTTCGGGATATCGACGCAGCGCGTGAGTTCGGGATTTCTAAAGCGTCATCGCGGCATGGGGAGAATTGCCGCGGCATGGGCTAACTCTACAACCGCTTTTAGCAAACGTTCGCGCGGCGGCAGGGCCAAGCGCGTGCGCAATGCGTGGCCTGGTTGCCACGTCGAACAAACATGGCCCCCTCATTCGCGCGCTCTGCGACGGCAGCGGAATTGCCCGCCGGCAATGCGCGCGAACAATCCGCCAACGAACGGCAAGACGTGGGCCACGGCCAGGACCTGCTCGTGCGGATTTGTTGTGCCCGCTTTGCCATGCTCATCATGATCGTGGTGCTGTTGGGTATGCTGCCGTGGGCGGTGATGCGCGCCGTCACGGACCAGGGTTCGGACGTTTACGATTTCGTGCGCAGCAGCCGTTTCATTGTCGTACACGGCACTCGGAACCCTTGCACGGCGTTCAATCGGTATCTGCCGTCGGTGGACGTGGCGTTTATCCTGTTCACGCTTGCGCCACTCGCCGTTGTTGCGACGGCATATTGCTTATTCAACATCGGCACCTGGTTCGCGCTTCTGTCGACAGTGCGCGATCGTTTGCTTCCGCCGCGCAATCCGTCGGTAGCCAGCCGCGGTACCATGGCCGCGGCCCTGATGGTCCTGGTCATTGCCGCCGACGGATTCATGATCGGCGCGTTTCACGTGCTGATGGTTTGGCTCATGGTCGCGGGCCTCGTCCATGCCAGCCGCGGACGCGATTGGAAAGGGGGCGCGCTGCTGGGCGTCGCCACCTGGATCAAATTGCTCCCCGTGATCGGCGTCGGCTACTTGCTGCTCAAGCGCAAATGGAAGGCAGCACTCATCGCGCTGGCCGTCGTCGCGGCGATTGATATCCCTCTCTCGCTGGCCGCGTTCGGCTGGCAGGGAACATGGCATGAACACGCCGCTTTCCTGCACGGCGGTGCCATGGGCACGCTGCAGGACCAGATGCACGGCGAAGCCTGGATCGACGAAGATCGCATCACCAACCAATCCACGATCGTCGTTCTGCGCCGCCTGCTCACGGCCCGCGCCGGACAGACCAGCATGGCCGTTGCCGATCTCTCGCCGCAGGGGCTGTCGATCGTGACGGGCTGCGTGCTCGCGGGATTGGCGGCCGGAATCGCGACCTTGCTGCGGCGCCCCGGCGCGGCGCTTTCACAAGAGGAGTGGGCCGGCGAGATCGCCTTGCTGCTGCTCGGTACCGTGTGGTTCTCGCCGGTCGTGTGGAGCTACCATTTGACCGCCGTTCTGCCGGCGCTGGCCGTCATCATGGCGCAGGACCGCTACGAAGCTCCAAAGCAAATCGTCACCATTGCCTGGATCGTCGGGCTGGCGCTCTTTGCAGTGCCGCTGGGGCGCGCGGCCGGGCATATGCTGTTGACTTCGTACTTGATTGGCGCGGTCCTGCTCTGGACTCTCTCGAGCCGCGGCCAGTTGGCGCCCATGGCTGTTGGCCTGAGCTTCGGGCTTCGCGGTCCGCGCCGACCCGCGCATCACCGGCCGCGTGGCGCATTCGCGACGTCGCGCGACTCGGGCGCTAAATCGCCGAGCTCTGCAACGCCGGAAATCTTCCTGGTAGGCTAGCAGCCAGTTGAAAAAAGCCCTCGTGGCTTTTTTCAACCTCGCCAAGTGCGAAGCAAAGCTTCGCACGGCTCGCAAAATAACGACTTACGTCGATATTTTGCCATCGCATCCCTGCGATGTCGCAGCCCGTTGAGTTCTTCAACAGGCCGCCTAGGATCAGACGCGGCCGCAGTTCCCCATCATTGCAGTTCCCCATCACCGGCTTCGGGGATACTCAGCGACACCTCGAAGCGGCTGAGCAGCCGCGTCAGCGTGTTGGGGTGAACTCCCAGCAGTTTTGCCGCGCGCCCTTTATGTCCACGGGTGACGCGCAATGCCTGTCGGATCGATTCGTTGCGCAATCGTTCCAGGTTCAAAAAGGGTAGGGCTAGCGTCTGCTCGCGGCGGATCGTCGACGACTCGGGCAAAACTGGCACGCAATCGAGCACATACGACTGCTCGATGACCTGCGCGAGTTGCCGAATATTGCCCGGCCAGGGGAATTCGCAAAACTTCTGCAGCATTTCGCTGTCGGGTTGCCAAAGAGGGCGGCCATAACGGCTCGCGAATCGGTCCGAGAAGAACTCGATGAACTCCGGGATATCCTCGGGCCGCTGTCGCAACGCCGGCACGCGCAGCTCGACCATGTTCAATCGGTAGTAGAGGTCTTCGCGAAACCGGCCGTCGATCACCTCTTTTTCGAGATTGCGATTCGTCGCTGCAATGACTTGTACGTCGATTTTCACCGGACGTGAAGCGCCGACCGGGGTCACCTCGCGTTGTTGCAAGACGCGTAGGAGCTTCGGCTGCAAGTCGAGCGGCATTTCGCCGATCTCGTCGAGGAATACCACGCCGCCGCTGGCCGCGCGGAAAACACCGAGCGAGCTGCCCGCGGCGCCCGTGAACGCCCCGCGTTCGTGACCGAATAACTGACTTTCCGCCAGCGTCGGCGTCAGCGCCGCGCAATTGACGGGGATGAAGGGTTTCCCGGCGCGGCTGCCGGAAGCGTGGATCAGGCTGGCCCAGAGTTCTTTGCCCGTGCCCGTCTCACCCCAAATGAGGCAACTGCATTGGACTTCAGCGACGCGTTCGGCGTGCTGAGCTATGCGTCGCACTACCGCATTACGGCCGAGTACCCAATCGACCGATTTGCCGCAGTTTACTGCGTGCACCCCATCCGTGGGCGCGGTTTGAGTGTCATTAAGCATTTGTCGAAGCCTTGCGCATCGTCTCCCGTCGCGGGATATCGGCGGTACGATGCTTGCAATCACGTGTCACACGCCAGCCAACCTCATGCTGAAGTAACTGGCGGTCAATCAATCATTAGCGTTCCTCGGCCCCAGCACCGAAGCAATCCCTGCTGCTGCCTGCGCACCAACGAGGCGTGCAAGCGTGCCGCATTTTCGGCGGCTCGATGTGCGATGAGGAGATACCCCCCGCGACATCGAAGCCCCGCACTTTCGAAATACTCGATTCATGCTAGTTAAACAACACCAAAAACGCAAACCTTAGGGGCGCTAACCGTTTTGAGGCGTTGAGGATACTGCGAATGCCGCGCCGTTCTAATCCTCACAATCCGTCCCGAGTGCCGTTCCGATTCGCTCTGTCGCTGTTAGTGGCTATGCAGGAACAAGTTGCGTCGAATAGAGCTTCGCTAGTGACGGTATTGGTTACTTTCGAGCCATGCCCCCCGCGCCGGCGGATCTTGGCTATTTTTTGCACGGTCCGCCCAGAAACTGCGCTGTTCTGCAATGCCAAAAAATCTTGAATTAGGAGCATTTTTCGCGACGAATTGTCGTACAACCGATTACGTTCTGTGTGCCCCAACGGTTCAAGCGACTATGGTGGTCTGCCATGGGTCACCGTGGTCACATCATGAACAGAACGAATCGGGAATCGGATCTGCCACCGGTGCTGGGATTCTTCTCAGCGGTCACTCTCGTCGTGGGCGGGGTGATCGGTTCGGGGATCTTCCTCAAGCCCAGCCAGGTGGCGGCGGCGACCGATGGCTACGTCGGACTGATTCTCACGCTATGGATCGTGCTCGGCGTCGTGAATCTCTGCGGAGCGCTGGCGCTGGCCGAACTTTCGGCGATGTTTCCGCGCTCCGGCGGCTCGTATCTCTTTCTCCGCGAGGCCTACGGGGCTCTTTGGGCTTTCAGTTGGGCATGGGCCGAGTTCTGCATTATTCGCAGTGGCAGCATTGCCACGCTCGCCGCCGCGATGGCGATTACGATCGGGGAATTCGCTACGGCGACCGGCTTCGCGATCGACGCAGGCACGGAGCGGCTGTTTTCCATCGCGAGCATCGTCCTCTTGGCAGCGATCAATATCGTTGGCACGCGATGGGGCGGCGCCGTGCAAAATCTGACGACTGTCATCAAGGGAGCCTTCGTCGTTTTTCTCGCGGTGCTCCCCTTTGTGGCGCTGGAGTCGAACGCGGTCGACTTGGGGCGGCTGTTTCCGCACGCGATGAGCGCTGGACTGCTGGCCGGCATCGGCAGCGCCGTCTCGGGCATCATGTGGGCTTATGACGGTTGGGCCAATCTTCCGATCGTGGCCGAAGAAGTGCGCGAGCCCGCGCGCAATGTGCCCCGTGCATTGATCTTGGGAATCCTGTTGTTGATCGTGCTCTATACGGGCGCGAACCTGGCCTACCATCTCACGCTGCCCGCTAGCGAAATCGCCACCGCCAAGGCGACGGCCGTGACGGCGGCCGAGAAGCTGATTCCGAATTTCGGCGGCAAGCTCACCATGGCCATGCTGGCCGTGTCGATTTTCGGTGCCCTCAACGCCAACATACTCACGGGGCCTCGCGTGCTCTTCGCCGCGGCGCGCGATCACGAGTTTCTCGGCCCCATGCGCCGCGTAGATCCGCGCTTTGGAACGCCGGCCATCGCCATCGCGGCGTTGTCGGCATGGGCCACGCTCTTGATCGTGCTCGGCGATTTTTATCCCGATCCCGACAAGCGCTTGTACGACGTGCTGAGCGACTATTGCATCTTTGGCGCGGCACTTTTCTATCTGGCCGCGGTGGTGGCGGTATTCGTGCTGCGGCGCTCCCGGCCTGCGGCGCCGCGCCCCTATCGCGCGTGGGGCTATCCGTTGCTGCCGGCGGTTTTCGTGGGGGCCTACATACTGGTTCTTTCCAGCATGTTTTGGGCGGCGCCGGTGGAATGCAGCATCGGGCTCCTTCTCATCGCGGTGGGCATGGCGGTTTTCGCGGTCGCACGACGCCTCTCAAACGAGCGTTGATCGACCTGCACGCCCGTTTGCGAGCGATTCCGTAGCGCCAGGCCAGTGGCGATTTAGTTTCTCGAAGGGTCGACCGGTACGTCCTTGATGCGCAGCGCCGCCAACACTTCCCAGCCAGCCGCTTCACTAATCGAGCGTTCCCACAACTCGGATTGCAGAGCGAATACATGCCGCAGACCGGTCGGCTCGGTGCGCCAAGCGCCCGCTTGCAATTCCATTTCCAGTTGGCCGGCAGCCCAGCCGGCGTATCCAAAGAAAAAACGGACCGGCCCCTCGTGCTTCTCGCAGATCAACGCCCGCAATTGATCGCTGCTAGCCGTGAAGTACAAGCCTGGCAAAACCTCGATCTCGGCAATCGTGGCTTCCGTGTGCAGCGCCATCAAGGGGCCTTCGCACGGGCCGCCTAAGCTGAGCGGCGTGTCCTGTTGGCAGTCTTCCTGTCCCATACGCTGCCAAAGCTCGCGAACGCTGGTCGACGTCGCCCGATTGAGGACCAATCCGAGAGTTCCTTCGTCGGGCGTGTGCCGCACGATGAGGACGACCGTCTGGCGAAAGTTCGGATCTCCCAGCTCAGGAGATGCCACCAGCAAGAGGCCTTGCAATGATTCCATCGTGTCCTCTCCTCATCGGTCGTTCCGTCAGAGGCGGCGATCGCTGCACACTCGACTCGCGTTGCGAGCGTCGCCGCGGCCGGTCGCAATATTCATTCAAACTACCGACCTTTGCCGGTCGTATGAAGCCCCGAATACTCGGTAAGAATTGCACCAGGCACCGCGCGCCCGGATAGCGAGCGCGGCGATCGATACGCCACATTCGACTCTTACCAACAGGGAAAGATTGACGGTCTTTTTAGGTTTAGGGGCGGTAGACAGCAATCCCCGGCCACTGCTTGGGCTGGCCTACAAACGGCGCGTCGCCCAGCAGAATACGCCGCGCGCAACCTGCCACGCGACAAGGGTTTGATCCCCGAGGCGGGTTTCATGAAGCCTTCTGCGCCCTGGCAACCGAATCTGCCGATCCAGCGCAAATTGTTAATTCCTCGGACGGTGCTGGCCGATGCGGTTTTATGACCAGTAGCGATCGAGCCACGAAATCCAGACATCACGCTTGCATAGGGAGTGATGGCAATGTCCCGTTCCATTGAAGCCTTGCTGTGGAGCATCGCCGTAGGGCTTTCGTTATCGGTTCCCGCGTTGGCAGATGTCATGGAGTCGGCCCCGGTCGACGCCGCTGCGGGAGTTCCTTTGCCACAGAGCGCGACGCCGGCGACCTCGGCCGTTGAAGAACCGGCGGCCGCCGAAGCCGCGTCCGTCGAGCCCGTGGAGCAACCCGCTTCGACGGCCGGCCATGCCGAGCTGATCCAGGAGCGCTATCCCAGCCGGGAAATCAAAATCGAACGCGAGGTCGTGCAGGACGCCAGCGGCAACTATGTCAACCACGGCAAATGGACCATGTACGACGAGCGTGGCCGCATGGTCGCCTGCGGCCAGTATCGCTACGGCGAACGGCATGGCGTCTGGACCCGCTGGCACCCGGCGGGCCAGGACATGTTCTCTCAGGTACCGTACAAGCAGTTCCAGGCGCCGTTTGTGTCGGAGGTTACCTTCGACAACGGTCGCATGCATGGCAAGTGGTCGATCTACGACAAGCAAGACCGTCTGTGCAGCGAGTTCAACTTCGAGAACGGCGAACGCCAGGGGAAGTCGACCTGGTTCTACCCTGGTGGCCAGAAGATGCGCGAGATCGATTACAGCGCCGGCCAACTCGACGGTCAGTGGCGCGAGTGGGGAATGGATAAGAAGATCTCGATGAACGACACCTATCAGGATGGTCGCCGCCTGGGCAAGAAAGTCGAGAAGTATCCGAACGGTCAGCCCAAGATGGAAGGGACATACCTCTTTGCCCGTGAAGTCCTCAAGTCGAATTACGACTGGTGGAACGGTACGATAAAAACGACGGCCACCCGGGAAGGCAAGGATCAACGCCACGGCCGGTATGTCACCTGGCACAAGAATGGCCAGAAGGAAGAAGAAGGGCAGTACTTGAACGATCTGCCCGTCGGCAAAACGAATTGGTGGTTCGAGAACGGACAGAAGGCGCTCGAAGGCCAATACGTCAATGGCGAGCGCAACGGCCTGTGGATCTGGTGGCATGAGAACGGTCAGAAGTCCGTCACCGGTGAATTCGTGAAAGGCGTGGAGATCGGCAAATGGACGTGGTGGAACGACGATGGCAAAGTCGCCAACTCGGCGCGCATTACCCAGGGCCAATCGACGTTCTCGGAAGAAGATCCGGGCGATGGCGTGCCGACCGTAGCCCCCCAAGCGCCTCCGGTACCGCGTACGGCCGGCAAATCGCCCACGGGCAAAGCGCCCGGTGGCAAGTCGCCGTCGCGCCAGGCCCGCGCCCCCAAGCGAGCGTCAGCACCGACAAACACGATCCGTCGTTAATGCACGACGTTAACCTGGATCGGTTGCCGCTGGTGGCTCATCCACCAGAGCGCGACGATTGAGTCGTTTCACGCCCGCTCGCATTCGCTCGCGGTGCCTCTTCCGGCGCCGCGAGCTTCATTTATATGGAACCTGGATCGGAGCACTTCGGCGACATCAGCGTTCGGACAATTCGTCGAAGAACGCGTCCAGCGCGGCCAGCCACTGTTGGTCGCGTGGGTCGTTGTGATCCCCACCGCGGATGACGACCAGCTTCTTCGGCTCTTGTGCCGCTGCATGCAGCTGCTGGCCGAGCGTGAACGGCACGACCGTGTCGGCATCGCCGTGACACTGCAGGAGCGGCCCGGAATAGTTGCCGATCTTCGCGAGCGAATCGAACCGCGTCCGCATGAGCGGACGCACTGGCAACCAGGGAAAGTGATACGCGGCAACGTCCGGCAGGGACGTGAACGTGTTCTCCAGAATCAAGCCGCGCGCCCCGTCCGCTGCTGCCAGGTCGACCATGACGCCACCGCCGATGCTTTCGCCCAAGAGAACAATTTGGCCTGGCGCGATTTGCGCGCGCTCGGCGAGCCAGGAGCGCGCCGCGCGGGCGTCGGCCAAGACGCCGGCTTCGTTCGGGCGGCCACTGCTGCGGCCAAAGCCGCGGTAGTCGAAGGCCAGCACAGCCACGCGTTGTTCTTGCTGCAAGTGGCGCAGGAAGGGCGCACGGTGCGCAATGTGTCCGGCGTTGCCGTGAGCGAAGAGGACGTAGGCTCGCGGCTCATCGACCGGCAAATACCAGCCGTGCAGCTGTGTGCCGTCGGGGGCTGTGAACCACGCGTCCTCGAACTCGATGTGGCGGGGCTGCCAATCCCCGTCGGGATAGCGCGAGGGAATGAAGATGAGAGAATTTTCGAAAAACATTAATAGCGACAGACCGAGTAGTGCAGCCGCCGCGATCACGCATACAAACCGTAAGAGTCGTGATCGCGCGAGGCGCACAAGAAAAGAGTCCGCCGCCATCATAACTTTTTGACGAGGACCTGCGCCGAGTTCGGTCGGTGGCAACCCTGGATCGACCTGCGCCAATTCGTCACGTCCGGCAGCGAACGCCACCGCGCCCCGCATTGAACGAGAACGAGGCACGCTTCTCGGGCGCGGCGCGAACGACGGCCGTGATCTCTTCGGCCGACATGCCACGATCGAGCATCGACTGCTTGAGCGCGTTATTGTCCTCGGTCTGCCTGACCTTGCGCCAGGCCTCACTGACGATGGCCGTTATGCATACTGAGGTGGCGGCCAGAATCCCTAGCGTTCCCAGTATCGCTCCTAGAAGGATGCCCGGGTCTGACGACAAGGTTTCGATGATCTGCGGCCACATACTCGATCCTCCGCAAATGGAGACAAGACGGCGACTGGCAAGCTATTCGCTCGCGGCAGGCGAATCTTGGCTCTATTTTACGCGGCGGACGGGAAAAAAGCTGCGGCGGCGTCTGTTTTCAGCCCGGATATGTCAGGAGCACTGGCCGATCAAGGCAGGCGTTGCGTATGGGCTCACCATTTGAAGCCCAGTGACGCGCCGAAATTTCCGGGGCCAGCCGAGGGGACGATGAACATATTCGTCGAGCGATCGGTAATATCGACCGCTTTGACCGACAGCGCGGCCAGCCATACACCGAGCGTGACCTGCGACAGGTAGTGCTGGTCTACATCGATGCGTCCCCACGCGGGAAAGAGGGCCAGCGCCCACATCGCGGCCTTCACGAGCTTCGAATCCGTCATTTTGGCAACGGTCAGGAAGGTTATGCCGCCGATCCAGGCATCGCCGCTGGCGCCATGGCTGTCCTGGAATGGATGCCAATGCGAATCGAGATCGGCGCTGGGGCGGTGCGCGCCCAGGCCATACTGCAAGGCCAGCAACATCGGACCACCGACAAGAAAAGCGCGGGTGCTTTTCCGCCCCCAGGTGCCGATGATATGCGCCGTCGGGGAGTATTCTTCGATCGGCGTAAAGACAAAGCTCGTCCCCACCCAGATCGGCACCATGATCCCGCCATTGCCCAGCCATGCGATCGCGTTGTGGATATTGTCCGAGGTCTGACTGCGCACGTCGTCCTGATACCAGTTACGGAAGTGTTGATCGATCGATGTATTGGCCACGATCGCCGCCACGCCGATACCGGCACCGAGCCACAGCAGGCTGCGCGCTGAATAAAAATTGCGGTAGTCGAACGGTATGTCCGTAAGCATCTCACCGGCGGTCTCGATGGGAGGACCAACCACTTTGGCAAAGAAGCCGCGTCGCCGCGGTCCGTCGGCGGGCGTCATGAGTCCCGCGACACCGCCGGGTCTCTCCTCGCCCGCCAACACCAATTGACCGGAACTCACCGCGCTAGCTCCGCCACTTGAGTTGGCCGCCTCGGGCGGCGCGACGAAGGTGGGCGGCGGCAGGCGAATCGGCTCGGGCTCGGCTGATACACGCTGTGCGAACTGCTCCGGTGCATACACCCGCTCGGGCCGCGAGACGACCAGGAGCGGCGGATTCCGAAAGGCGCTCGTTCCATCCGGCGCGACCGGGAGCCGCTCGATCGCCGCATCAGAGAGCGCAGCGCTGCCAGTAAGGCCAATACTTCCGACGAACGGCGAGTCTGGCGCTTGCCAACCCTTGGCGATACCGGCCTTGATGCCGAATAGTGCCACCAGCAAAGCGACGCTTAACCACCGCCGCGATAATCGCGCGGTCCCGTGCGCGCAGCGTGGCACCGCTGCGAAACGAGGCGCTTGCGCAGGATGTCGCCCGCGAGGAGGCATCCCGTGGTCAGCTCCGAAGTGAATCCTGAGAATTCCCCAACAGAAGAGGGGCGGAGTATCCCAGGATCATTAGCGCGTCACAACGCTGACAAACGCCCGAAATACAGAAAAGCAAGCAAGTTGGGCTCTGCTATCATGGGACATTCCGGCCCGCATCTTGTGCAGGCTTCCTAATTACTATGGATATCGGATTTGCGTTCCATGGCACCCCTCGCTGACCTGCAAACGATTGCCGCAGCGCGCTTGCTGGGGCGCTCGCATCGCGCGCGGCGAATCGAGGCCGTTGGCTACTTATCGCGCCGCGAATTTGTGCGGCAATCGCTGGCCGCGGGGGCGGCGATGCTCATGTGCGCGGCGCCTGCAGCAACCTACGGCCGCCAGCGAACCGATCGTCGCGTCATCGTTGTTGGCGCCGGACTGGCGGGCCTCGCGTGCGCATCCGAGTTGCGCGCGGCGGGCTATGACGTCACCGTGCTCGAAGCGCGCGATCGCGTGGGCGGACGCGTACACACGCTGCGCGATTTCGTGCCTGGCAAAACCGTCGAGGCCGGCGGCGAGTTCGTCGGTTCGAATCACCCGACCTGGCTGGCCTATGCGGAGCGATTCAAGCTGCAACTGGTCGACGTGCCTGACACGCACGACATCGATAGCCCCGTGATCCTGGGCGGCAAGCGGTTAAGCAAGCTGGGGGTGATCGCGGTTTTTCAGCAGATCGAAGAGGTCGAGCGCCACATGACCGACGCGGCCCGCTCGATCGATGCCGACGAACCGTGGAAAAGCGCAGACGCAAAGGAATTGGACGAGTTGTCCGTCGCAACATGGCTTGACAGACAAGAATTGAGGCCGCTCGTACGTCTGGCGATCGAAACGGAGTTCATCTCCTACAGCGGCGTGCCTACCGCGCGCGAAAGCTTTCTCGGCGCCCTGACCACGATCAAAGGGGGCGGATTAGAGAAATACTGGACAGAAAACGAGGCGTTCCATTGCGTCGGGGGGAATCAGCAGTTGGCCGACCGACTGGTCGAAACGATCGGTGCCGATCGCGTGCGCCTGCAGATGCCGGTAGAGCGCGTCGAGGTTACTGAGTCAGGCGCCACAGTGCGCTGTTTGAGCGGCGCGACCTTCGAGGCAGATGACGTTGTGTTGGCGGCCCCGCCCAGCACGTGGCGCCACATCCGCTTCGAGCCGGCGCTGCCCGAAGTGTTGAAGCCGCAGATGGGGAAGAACGTGAAATTCCTGGTTTCGGCGAAGGAGGATTTCTGGACCCCCTCCGAGTTACCGCCGACCAGTATGAGCGACGGCCCGATCGGCTTCACGTGGGACGCCACGGCGGGTCAGCCGGGTGGACCTGAAAAGGCATTCGTGGCGTTTGCAGGCGGTGAGGCCGCCGAGCAATTGCACCGCCTCACGGGCCCGGAACGTGTTCGCACGATATTGCGAGATTTGACCGAGCGCTATCCGAAGCTACCAGAGTGTCTTGTGCGCACCCAATTCGTGGATTGGCTAGCGCAGAAGTGGACGCTGGGCAGCTATTCCACGCCGGCCCCGGGACAGGTGACTGGACAAGGACCGATTCTGGCGGCGGGCTTGGGGCGACTGCACTTTGCCGGGGAGCATACCTGTCTCAAGTTCGTCGGCTTCATGGAAGGGGCGCTCAATTCGGGAGTAACCGTTGCCCGGCGACTGGCGGTGCGCGATCGCCTGGTCAGTTAGCGACCGCCAATTCTTGATTTGCTCTTTACGCGTCGCGCCGGCCGGGTATGGTGTTGTCGCTGGCGTCAACGGCTCGGGCGGGCCAAAAAATCTCACGGCTCGCAAAAAGCGACAGAACAAGCATGCTCTCGCGCTTCATCAGTCTGGCAGGCCTGCTGGTGATTATCGGCCTGGCGTGGCTGATGAGCTCGCACCGTCGCACTATTCCTTGGCGCGTGATCGCGGGGGGGCTGCTCTTGCAGTTCGCGCTGGCTGTCGTGGTGCTCAAGACCGATCCGGGCCAATGGTTGTTCACGACGACCGGCGACCTGGTGACGCGCCTCTTGGATTTCGTCGACGTCGGCGCTGCCTTTGTCTTCGGGCCGAATTTTCACGAGTTTCCGTTCGCCTTCAAGGTATTGCCCACGATCATTTTCTTTTCGTCGTTGATGTCGGTGTTGTACTACTTCGGCATCATGCAATTGGTGACCAGGCTTTTCGCCGTGGTCATGCAGCGTCTGATGAACACTTCGGGAGCCGAAAGCCTGGCATCGGCGGCCAACATCTTTGTCGGACCGACCGAGGCGGCACTAGTGATCCGGCCTTATATCGCCAGCATGACCAGTTCGGAATTGATGGCCGTCATGATTGGTGGCTTCGCCAATGCGGCGGGGGGCGTCCTGGCCGTCTACGTCAGCATGGGCATGAGCGCCGGGCATTTGATCACGGCGTCGTTGATTTCCGCTCCCGCGTCGCTTTTGCTGGCCAAGGTCATGGAGCCCGAACTGGGCGAGCCTGTCACGCGCGGGCGTGTGAAGATGGAAGTCGATACCAGTGCGGCCAACGCCATTCACGCCGCGGCGCTCGGCGCTGCCGAAGGGCTGAAATTGGCGCTGACCGTGGGAGCCATGATCATCGCCTTTCTGGCATTGATCGCCATGCTCGATGCGGGGATCGTGTGGCTTGGCGCGCAGGTCGGCCAATCGTGGTCCTTGGCGGCCGGCTTGAGTTACGCGTTTGCGCCGCTGGCGTTTGTCATGGGAATCGAACCGGCTGATTGCTTGAAAGTAGGCGAGCTCTTGGGCATCAAGGTCGTGGCCAACGAGATCGTGGCCTTCAAACAACTGGCCGAGTGGCTCGAGCCTGACTCGCTGACGCACATCAGCGATCGATCACGCGTAATTATCACCTACGCCCTGTGCGGCTTCTCGAACCTGGGGACGATCGGCATCCAGATCGGCGGCATCGGACCGATGGCTCCGGAGCGCGAGGGGGAACTGGCCCGATTCGGCCTGCGCGCCATGCTGGGTGGTCTCTTGGCGAGTTGCATGACCGCGTGTATCGCCGGTGTGCTTGTCTGAGGCAGGGGGGCGCCTAGCGCAGTCGAAAGCAGTTCGGCAAGAGCTGGGCCACACGCGCCTCGGTCACGGCATTCTGCCGCTCCGTGTCGACGAGCAAAATCACCAGATCATCGCAAAACTCACTCAGGACCTGCCGGCATGCGCCGCACGGCGTGAGCCCACCGGCGGTGGCCACGGCCAGGGCGCGAAAATCCCGCTTCCCGGCGGCCACGGCCGTGTGGACGGCCACGCGCTCGGCACAGATCGTCAGGCCGTACGAGGCGTTTTCCACGTTCGCACCCGTGACGATCGACCCGTCGACGGTCAAGATCGCCGCCCCGACTTGAAACCGTGAGTATCGGGCATAGGCGCGTTGCCGTGCGTCGACCGCGGCCGCGATGAGTCGTTCGCGATCCAATACTGCGAGCGAATCGTTCATAAAGGCACGTGCCGCTGTTTACAGTCCTGGACCTGTGGTGGTAACGACTTCGCGCGAAGGTGCTTCTGCGGCAAACTCGCCCACAATCTCCGCCACGATCTTTCGCAGCCTCGGTTCCGCGGAAGCTGCCACGTCGATAATCTCATGCGCCGTGGCGCGGCCCAAAGCGTCGGGCAGGCAGACGTTCGTCACCGTAGCCAAACCCAACACGCGCAGTCCCAGTTGCGCTGCGACGATCACCTCGGGCACGGTGGACATGCCGATCACGTCGCCGCCGACACGTCGATAGAACCGGTACTCGGCCCGGGTTTCCAGATTCGGACCTGTCACGCCGACGTAGACGCCACGGTGAGCCGCGAAGTTTTCGCGCCGGGCGATGGCGAGCGCTCGATCGTTGAGCTGGCGATCGTAGGGGCAGCTCATGTCGGGAAAGCGGTCGCCCCAGGGCGGGTTGTGCGGCCCGACCAACGGGCTGCGAAACATCAGATTGATATGGTCGTCGATGACGACGATATCTCCCCGCCGATAGCGCGGATTCATGCCACCGCTGGCATTCGAGACGATCAGCAATTCGACTCCCAGGGCGTGCATCACGCGCACCGGCAGCGTGATCTGCGCGGCTGTATACCCTTCGTAGGCGTGGCAACGCCCTTGCATGGCGATGACGGCCGCGCCGGCCAGGGTACCGCACACCAATTGGCCGCGATGCCCGACAGCCGTGGATTGCGGGAAATGGGGAATGCCGCCGTAAGGTATTGCTGTTTCGACCGCGATCTGGTCGGCGAACCCGCCCAATCCCGATCCAAGAATAACGCCGACCCGCGGCGCGCTCTGCCAGCAAGCGCGAATGTGGCTCGCCGCTTCTTCGATCGCCGCCGTTTGGAAATTCGGTTCCATGGCGCTCGCTAGTAGCCCGCGGCGGTCACAGTCGCGTCGGCCGCAGGCGTGATCAAGGCTTCGGGAGCGCTGGTGCCGATGCGCGTCGCGCCTAGTTCGCGCATCCGTACCGCTTCGGCATGGGTGCGCACGCCGCCGGCGGCTTTGACCTGCATGGTCGGGCCGGCGTGCGCTTTCATCAGAGCCACGTCGTGCTCGGTGGCGCCGCGATAGTTGTAGCCACCGGCCGACTGTCGCACGAATCCATAGCCGGTCGACGTTTTCACGAAGTCGGCCCCGACGCGACGACAGATCTGGCACAGCTCGATCTTTAGCGCGTCGTCGGGCAGAAAGTCGTTCTCGAAGATCACCTTTACCAGTGCACCGACCGAATGCGCCGCATCGACCACAGCGCGAATATCGGCTTCGACGTAGGCCCAGTCGCGGCTGAGGACCTTGCCGGGATTCACGACCATGTCCAGCTCGGTGGCGCCCTCTCGGCAGGCTAACTCGGCTTCAAAGACTTTAACGACCGTGTGATGCGAACCGTGCGGGAAGCCGATCACTGTACCGACGGCGACGGTGCTGCCGGCCAGTAACGTCGCGGCCAGCGGTACGGCATAGGGTTTGATGCAGACGCTGGCCACGCTCAATTCGACTGCCCGGCGGCAACCGTCACGAAGCTCGTCGTCGGTGAGCACCGGCGGCAAGAGCGAATAATCGATCATCCTGGCGATAGTTGCATCCATCGTGGTACCTTACGCCTAGGCGCGCGAGTCTCTGTAAGTCGCCGCCAAGTTACCGCCGCGATGGGCCGAGCGCCAAGCCGCTGAACGGATTCCTAACACGCACGCGATCCAAAGTTTATGAGACTGAAGGCGATCTGGGAAATTCTGCAGACCGCGATTGTCGACTGGCAGCGGCACAATGCGCCACGTTTGGGCGCGGCAATTGCGTACTACGCGATTTTTTCGATTGCCCCGCTGATGGTCATCGCGATTGCCATCGCGGGCTCGATTTTCGGCGAGCAGGCGGCCAAGGGCGAGGTCTTCGTGCAGATGAACCGGTTTCTGGGCAACGAATCGGCCGCGCGGGCGATCGAAGACCTGGTGCTCAACGCCGCCCGGCCGCGCACCGGTACGTTGGCCACCGCTTTAAGCTTTTTCGCGCTGTGGTTCGGGGCCTCGGGGGTTTTTGGGCAAATCAAAGGTGCCCTCGATACGACCTGGGGTGTCGAGCGAAAACCCGGGGCAGGGTGGTTGCCGGTTTTCCTGGAGTATGCCTGGAGTGTGGGCATGGTAGCCGCCGTGGGATTGCTTTTGCTAGGGTCGCTGGTGGTCAGCTCATTCCTGACCGCGGCGACGTCTTTCACCGAAAACACGCTGCCGATTTCTGATTTTTCGTTGCGCGTCGTCGAGTGGACCGTATCGCTCGCGGTGCTGACGATCTTGTTCGGCATGATCTTCAAGTTGCTCCCCGACGTCGTGGTGCGCTGGCGCGACGTGTGGGTCGGGGCCCTGATCACGGCCGTCCTTTTCTCAGTCGGCAAATTCCTGATCGGCTGGTATCTGGCCCGACTGGTCATCAGTTCGGCCTATGGGGCGGCCGGATCGTTCGTTCTGGTGTTGATCTGGACCTATTATTCGGCGCAGATTTTTCTCCTGGGGGCCGAGGTCACACAGGCTTACGCGCGGTATTTGGGGGCACCCGTGCGACCCTCTTGGCATGCTCAATTCGTAACCACCACGGCTGCCGCGGAGCCGCCTGCACTGTTTCGGCAGGCGTCGCCGGGGTCGGGCTCAAAACACAAACGCCGCGGCAAACCGAAGCGTTCTGGCTGATAAACGCCCGAGCGCGGACCAAGGGCTATGATTGCGGGGGAGCAAACAGAGCGCATGCCGACGGTCGCCACGAACGAAGAAACCTGGTCGCCACGACGCATCGTTGGAGGCACGCTGGTCGTATGCGCCGTGGTGGGTCTCTTTGCCTTGGCACTTGTGGCCAGGCATGTGTTGTTCTTTCTGTTCGTCGCCATCGTGCTCTCGACGGCGATCAAGCCGCTTGTCGCGCTTTTGACCGGTCGTGGCATTCCGCGCGTAGTGTCGATTGCCCTGGTCTATTCCCTATTGCTTACCACGCTCGTGGCGCCTGCGATCGTCGGTTTGCCGCTGTTGGTCGACCAGGCGCAGCAGGTACTGCATTCACTGCCGGAAAGCTACAGCGATTTTCGCGACCGGATCGGCAAGATTTCCGCCACGGTTGCTCAGCGTCTGCCGGAGAAGCCGCCGTGGGTCGACCGCGAGGACGAAGTAATCGAAGGCGCGATCTCCGCCATCAACCGCGCGATCAGCTACAGCGGTATCTTGATTCGCGGCGGCGTGATCGTGGTGATCGTGATCTTCACCAGCTTTCTGTGGACAATCTACGAAGAACAAACCATTCGCTCGCTGCTCTTGTTCCTGCCGGCCGACAAGCGGCAGGAGGCGGGCGAAGTGGTCGAGGGCATTCAGGCCAAGGTGGGCGCCTACATCCGCGGCCAGGGGCTGCTTTGCCTCGCCGTCGGGCTCATGTCGCTCGTGGCCTATCTGATCATCGGCCTGCCACATGCTCTGGTGCTGGCGATCACGGCGGGCGTTCTCGAAGCGGTGCCGGTCTTCGGACCCGTACTAGGAGCCATCGCGCCGATGCTCGTGGCGCTGTCGGTCGATCCCTCGAAAGTGCTGTGGGTTATCGTTTCGGCAATCGTCATTCAGCAGTCGGAAAACTATCTGCTGGTGCCGCGAATCATGGACCGCTCGGTGGGTGTGAACGCGGTGGTGACGCTTCTAGCGATCGCCGGATTCAGCGCCCTGGAAGGGCTGGCCGGCGCCGTGCTGGCCATTCCGATGGCCGCCATTATCCAGTTGCTCCTGGATCGTTACGTGCTGGGGCCCGAAGCGCTCGAGCCCGAGGCGCCGGCGCAACGGGATGCGATCGGTCAGTTGCGTTTTCAGACGCAGGCACTCATTCAAGAAATCCGCTTGCAAACTCGGGAAAAGGACGATCCCACCAGCAGCCGCGCTGACCGCGTCGAAGAGACGATCGAGCTCATCGCCCAACAACTGGACGACGTCCTCGCGCGCCGCGGTGACGTGCTGAACGTGCGGGCTGCGGAGGTGCTGCGATGAGACGATTAGCCGCTTCGACGGCGCTGGTGCTAGCGACACTCGCCGGGATCGCCATCCTCTGGGAATTGCGCGGGGCGGTGCTGATTTTTTTCCTGTCGCTGGGAACCTCGGCAGCGCTGCGGCCCATGATCGAGCAGCTTCACCGCTGGGGATTGCCTAAATCGTTGGCCTTGGGAGTGACGTATCTGGGCTGCGTGGTCGCTTTTTTTGGCTTGGCGCTGGCGCTGGTCTTTCCCTTGGCCGCGGACTTACACCAACTGGGGCACGACACCAAGGCGGCCTACGACGACATCAGCACGAACTGGCCGAAGGGAAACGCGCTGGAGCGGACGATTGCCCAGCGCTTGCCTTCCTGGGACGATTTGCAGCGCCTCGGTGTCCGCGCCGGCACGGATGCCGCCAAGGATGTCTCGGCTGCTAAAACCGAGCCAGCGAACCAAGACCAGCAAGCCGATCCGTTGGATCAAACCGAGAGCGGCATCGCCTCGTGGTGGGCCCATCGCGCCGTCCATACGTTGCTGGGGGTGACCTGGGGATTCTTCGGCTCGATCCTCAATGTGTTGATTATCGTGGTCTTGAGCCTTTATTGGAGCATCGATCGCGTTCATTTCGAGCGGCTGTGGCTGTCGCTCTTGGACGTCGGGCGCCGCCAGCGATCGCGCGAAACATGGCGCGCCATCGAAAACGCGACCGGAGCGTATTTGCAGCGTGAGGCGGTACAAAGCCTGTCGGCGGGCTGCCTATTGGGGTGCGGATTCTGGCTCTTGCAACAGCCCTACCCGGTATTGTCGGCGGCCGTCGGAGCGCTCGCCTGGTTGATTCCCTGGGTCGGTGCGCCCTTGGCGATGATCGCGGTCACCGCGATCTGGCTGCCGCGCTTCATGCTGGTCAGTGGCGAAGGGGCGCTCGTGATGCTGGCCGCCGCGTCGCTGTACACGCTCTTGGTGCTGATGCTGTTGGAATGGCTGGTCGAGCCGCGCCTGTTTCGACGCAAGCGCTATAACCCGATTTTGCTGGTCCTGGTCGGCGTGGGCATGGTCGATTCGTTGGGCTTCTTGGGATTGCTCCTTGCTCCACCGATTGCCGCCGCGATACAAATCCTGGGGGCCCAGTACTTGGCGCATCGGACCGCGGCGGCCTTGTCGACGCGCGAATCTTCGCCCAGTGCGCTGGCCGAGCGGCTATCGACGCTTCGAGCGCGGATGGCAGACGCCGCGGAGGTCTCGGCCGAAACGCAAAACGCCGTCAATCGGCTGGACGAGTTGGTCGAGCAGGCACGCCACTTGCTCGAACCACCCACGGCCGCCAGGTTGACTACCGGATTGTCGCATTAGATTGACTTGTTACGTCGATTATTGAAAGAATCGCATCCACGTCTTACGCCCTCGAGAAGGAACACTATGACCACGCCCACTGTTTGGCCAGGACGTCCCTACCCACTGGGCGCGACATGGGACGGCCGGGGAACAAACTTCGCGCTCTATTCCGAAAATGCCACAAAGGTCGAACTGTGCCTGTTCGATGCCGTGGATGGCCACAAAGAGACCGCGCGGATTACCCTGCCTGACGCGACCGACATGGTGTGGCACGCGTATTTGCCCGACGTTTTGCCGGGACAACTGTATGGCTATCGCGTTACGGGGCCTTATAAGCCGGAGGAAGGTCACCGCTTCAACCCCAACAAGGTCCTCCTCGATCCCTATGCCAAGGCCGTGGCGCGCGAAACGCAGTGGCACGACGAAATGTGGGGCTACAAGGTAGGTGACCCGGCGGCGGATTTGTCGTTCGACGATCGCGACAACGCGGCCTATGCCCCCTTGGCCGTGGTAGTCGACGCGGCCTTCACCTGGGGAGACGATCGCCCGCCGCAAACGCCCTGGAACAAGACCATCATCTACGAGCTGCACGTCAAGGGCATGACGAAGCTCAATCAAAACGTGCCGGAGCAGATGCGCGGAACGTACGCCGGTCTGGGCTCGGAGGCAGCCATTCGCTACCTGCAGGACCTGGGCATCACGGCCGTCGAGCTGTTGCCAGTACACGAGCACGTTGATGATCGGCACCTGGTCGAGCAAAAGCTCGTGAATTACTGGGGTTACAACACGCTGGGCTTTTTCGCGCCCGAGCATTTGTATTGCGCGGCGGGCAGCGGCGTGGAATCGGTGCGCGAATTCAAGACCATGGTTCGCAACCTGCACTCGGCCGGCATCGAAGTGATCCTCGACGTGGTCTACAACCACACGGCCGAGGGAAACCAGATGGGGCCGACCTTGTCGTTCCGTGGGATCGACAATGCCGCTTACTATCGGCTCTCGCCCGAGGATCGCCGCTACTACGTCGATTACACCGGATGCGGCAACACGTTCAACATGCGCAATCCGCGCGTGTTGCAATTGATCATGGACAGCTTGCGCTACTGGGTCGAGGAGATGCACGTCGACGGTTTCCGTTTCGATCTGGCCAGCACCCTGGCCCGCGAACTGCACGAAGTCGACAAACTGGGAGCGTTCTTCGATATCGTG
Organism: Pirellulales bacterium; assembly: GCA_035546535.1. NCBI lineage: Bacteria > Pseudomonadati > Planctomycetota > Planctomycetia > Pirellulales > Pirellulales bacterium. Next base: position 28,929 of record DASZWQ010000001.1, read on the forward strand.
CATCAGGACCCGGTGATCTCGCAGGTGAAGCTGATTGCCGAACCGTGGGATTTGGGCGAAGGAGGGTACCAGGTCGGAAACTTTCCGGTGCTGTGGTCGGAATGGAACGGCAAGTACCGCGATTGCATCCGCCACTTCTGGAAAGGGGACGGCGGCGTGGCGTCGGAATTCGCCACGCGCTTCTGCGGCTCGAGCGATCTATACGAGTGGAGTAGCCGCCGACCGCACGCCAGCATCAATTTCGTCACTTGCCACGACGGCTTCACGCTGGCCGACCTGGTCAGCTATGACCATAAGCACAATGAAGCCAACCACGAAGACAACCGGGACGGCGCGGACAATAACATCAGTTGGAATTGCGGCATCGAAGGACCGACCGATAAGCCCGAGGTGCTGAATCTGCGGGCCAAGAAGCAACGTGCCGTGCTGGCTACTCTGCTCCTCTCGCAAGGCGTGCCAATGATCCTGGCCGGCGACGAGATCGGCCACTCGCAACAAGGAAACAACAACACCTACTGCCAGGACAATGAGCTGACGTGGCTCAATTGGGAATTAACGCCCGACCGGCAAACGCTGCTCGACTTCACGCGGCGGGTGATCAAGCTGTTTCACGAGCAGCCGGTGTTTCATCGTCGCCGCTTTTTTCATGGTCGCGCGCTGAAAGGGGCCGAAGCGCGTGAAATCGCCTGGCTCGACCCGAGCGGCAAGGAGATGTCGGACGAGGCTTGGAACGCCCCTTTCGTGCGCTGCCTGGGCGTTCAGCTTTTCGGTCAGTCGATCGACGTCGATACACATGGCGAAACGATACGGGGTGACACGCTGCTGTTGCTCTTCAACGCGGACCATACCCACACGATTCCCTTTACGCTACCCCCGTCGGGCAGTTCCGCGCCTTGGGAGTTGGTATTCGACACCGCGCGCGTCGATGCGAAATCGAATCTGGGGTTGCTGACGCAGTACGAGCTGGATACGTGTTCGGTGGCCGTGTTCCGCTCGTCGAATGAACCGGCCGATCGTACTGCGTAGCAATGTCTTGCTCCGTCGTCGTGGCAGGATAGACGATCGGCTCACCAACTGCCGAACGAGGCCCGCGCCGCACCGGGATCTAGTTTTGGCGCGTGCCGGGAGGCAACGATCGGCGTATCCTCGTCGACGGCCGTGAGATGACGAAGCGCTGTGTCGTTTGCCGCATCCGCATCCGCATCCGCATCCGGATCCACGCGCCACTCCCACTCACTGAACGAATTGAACGAATCATCTTCCGGTCGCGTGCCCTGGTTGCCCCTCGGCGAGCCCTGGTCGTTTTCTCCGCCGGGAGCGCCTGGAGACAACGTTCCGTGACTGGCGCGTCCCATCGGATTGAGGTTTCCGAGTTCACCGCGTTCGAGCGATTCGGTGCGGGTCACAACGCCTCCGAGCGCCTGGCCCAACGGGGTGACCAGACCCAACGACGGCGCCCAGGGAACTGCTGACGTCGATATTGCCGACGTCTGCGAGGCGTCGGGAACGTCTGTGGCCGTGAGGGCATCCTGACCGAAATCCAGGATGACCCCCAACTGCGTGGAACCAGCCGGATTCAGCGCCGCAGCGCTGGAAGTAATGGAACTGCCGGCTAGCGGGGCCGCTGCGGTAGGTGTCAGAACCGAGGAAGTGAGGACCACCGCGGCACCAACGACCGAAGGGCTTACCACCGGAGTTGGCGATACGCTGCCCGGCCCCGTCGGCGCGGCCGTGCCGGTAGTCGCACCACTCGGCAATGTTGGTCCGATAGGAGTCGGGTCGACTGATGGCTGCACGCCCGCGGCCATCGTCAGGGCCGATGCGGCAAGCATCTGCCGCGTCTCGAGCTCTTCGAAGAACAAGGGTCGTCGACGGGTTGCCCAGCCCGTTGGCTTGCTGTTTGATGCAAGCCGTGCAAGAAACCAACGCATGGGCAGTTCCTCCTGCCCAGCAGGTAGAGCAAATGCCGCGCCGCGCGATGGAACGAGTATTCGCGCGAAATAAAATGTATAGTCTAGCGCGCGACCAGGAGAGGTTGCTATCGCGACACACGGCGCTCAAACGCTCACCGCCGAACCGGCAGATGGGGTGACACGCTGTGCGCCGTGACCTGCAGCGACGTAAATGCGCCGTCGGGACGAAGAATCAGCATGCCTGCCCAGGATGCCGTGTCGCTAGGTCGTCGCCATGGCAGCGATCGCGGCATCGCGTGCGTCGCTAAAGTAGGATGCCGTGACTCGCGCCACCGAATCGATGGCGTCTTCCAAATGATACGAAGCGCCCGCGTCTTCGGGATTCGGCGGTTGCAATTGTTGCGGCGGAATCGGTTCGACGAGCGGGCCGTGGCTGGCGCGCGAGAAAGGGTTCAGGCTGCCCAGAGCGCCGACCCCTAAGGCTTCGGTGCGCATCGCCACGCCGCCCAGAGATTGAGACAAGGTCGAAACGGAGCCTTGCGACGCCATCCAGGGAATAGCGTTCCCAAAGTTCATTGCCGAACCCACCGTATCGGTGGCCGGCAGCGCGTTCTGCCCCAACGTTTGCACCACGGTGAGTGGCGTCGCGGACGCTGTGGGAATGATCGTCGGCGGGTCGGCCGGCGAGGCGAACAGCAGGTATCGGCGCTCCAGCTCTTCGATATGAAGCTCGATCTTGTGCTTAATGATGCTCTTGCGGTGTTTACTACCCAACCGACGTGGTACACGGAGCATGTTCTGGTCTCCAACGTCCGCACGAGGGACTGTCGACGCGCGTAACCGATTCGCCCCGCAAAAACAGCGCCCCGGCCAGCCTGCCCGATGCGCGGCCAAGAAAATTATTTGACCTAAAACGGCGGTCGGCAAGTTAACTTTGTGAGATTTTTCCTGGACCGGAAGCAGTTGTACCGAGGCTCCCGAGGGAAGCCCGCGGTTCTGCCCCGGAAATTCCGATTGCAAAGGCCCGTTTGATTGGTCAGGGAATGCCGCCGCGGTATCGGTGCGAATGCCCCATTCAGGGGCGGCGTCGATTTCATCCCGACGCCGGCCCTTCGACCGGCTTCATGCCTGTCACGGTCGTTTCCAGCGCCACACTCTCGTCCTTGAGCGCCACGCCGCTCAGTTTTCGTGCCAAGGATTCGCGAAAAAGGTAATGCAGTCGCAGCGCCGCGGCCTCGGGCGGCAGTCCTTGCGGACGAATATTGGAAAGGCAATTCCGGTCCGCGTCGCTCAGCCCGGCGCGCGGGCCGAAGACGAGGTAAGCCCCCAAGCTGTCGGGCGAACCAAGCCCTGGCCGCTCGCCGATCAGGATGACGGCCACACGCGCGGCGAACGTGTGACCGATTTCATCTTCGATCGCCACACGGCCGTGCTCGACAATCACGATCGGCGCTAGCGAACGGCGCTCGGCACGCAACAGCGGTAGCCAGGCGGCCAGCAGCGGTACCACTTGCCGCTGAGCTGCCAGCGCTGACAGCCCATCGGAAACGACAATCGCCAGATCGAGCCTCCAGGTATTCACGACGTGGTCTTCACCAGCGCTTGCGATATTTTCACAAGGGGCCGCAGCCGCTGCCGCGAGGGCCAGCGCTTCGCGGCTGTCGTCGTCGAGGCGGCGCCCCCAATCAGGCCGCCGTAGAAACGCCGCGCGGTCCGCTGCACCGCTCGTCAGGCAAAGCGTTGATACGTCCAGCCGGCCGATCTCTTCGGCTAACTTGCAAGCGTCAAACGGCGCGTGTACCGCATCGCGGGCCCGGGCGTGAGCAAGCTGAAAGTCGAGCAGTTCCGCAGTCGGTACGCTTGCGCCAGCGCGCCCCAGGGCGATCCGCGCAGGCGTCAGCGCGCGCAACTTTTGCCAGGCGTCAGCACGTGCGACAGGTTGGTGCGGCAAAAATATTGCTCCGGCCGCGCTCGAACGGCTGACGGTCACGAGGGCGAGTTGATTTGCGATAACAACCGGTGTCGCTCGCTTACTGGCAGCAAACGATGCTCCCCGTCGACGACCCCCAGCGATTCGAGCCAGCTTTCAAATTCCGGCGCCGGGCGCAGCCCGAGCACCTGGCGCAAATAATGGCTATCGTGGAACGATGTCGATTGATAGTTCAGCATCACGTCGTCGGCGCCGGGCACGCCCATGATGTAATTGCAGCCGGCGACACCCAGCAGCGTCAGCAGCGTGTCCATGTCGTCTTGGTCGGCCTCGGCGTGATTGGTGTAGCAGATGTCACAGCCCATCGGCACGCCCAGCAGCTTGCCGCAAAAATGATCCTCGAGCCCTGCGCGGATGATCTGCTTGCCGTCGTAGAGGTATTCGGGCCCGATGAAGCCGACCACCGTGTTCACGAGAAGCGGTTCGAACCGGCGTGCTACGGCGTAAGCCCGGGCTTCGAGCGTCTGCTGATCGACACCGTGATGGGCGCCCGCTGACAGGCAGGCTCCTTGCCCGGTCTCGAAGTACATCACGTTGTTGCCCACCGTGCCACGGCCGAGCGATCGAGCCGCGTCGTTGGCTTCGGCCAAGAGCGCCAGATTGATGCCGAAGCTTTTGTTGGCCGCTTCGGTGCCGGCGATCGATTGAAACACCAGGTCGACCGGCGCGCCGCGCTCGATGGCAGCCAACTGATTCGTAACGTGGGCCAACACGCACGATTGCGTGGGAATGCCGTGCGCGTGGATCAATTCGTCGATCAGCTTCAAAAGATCGACCAGCACGGGCATGTTGTCGCCCGCCGGATTGATGCCGATCACGGCGTCTCCGCAGCCGTAGCACAGGCCGTCGAGAATCGAGGCCGCGATCCCCCGCAGATCGTCGGTCGGATGGTTCGGCTGCAAGCGCACCGACAGCCGGCCGGGCAGGCCGATCGTATCGCGAAAGCGCGTCACGACGCGGCGCTTGCTCGCCACGAGCACCAGGTCTTGGTTGCGCATCAGCTTGCTTACGGCGGCCACCATCTCGGGCGTCAGGCCGGGGGCGAGGGCTACGAGCGTCTCGCCCGTCGTCTCGTACGACAGGAGCCAATCACGAAATTGACCCACCGTCAGATCCGCCACCGGCGCAAAGGCCTGGCGATCATGCGTATCGAGGATCAGCCGCGTGACTTCATCGATTTCATAGGGAACCGCCGGCTCGGCAAGAAACTGCGTAAGCGGCACCTCGGCCAATAGCATTTGCGCCGCGACGCGTTCCTCGGCCGTTGCGGCCGCTATGCCCGCTAGCGCATCACCACTACGCGCCGGCGTGGCCTTGGCCAGCAGCGTTTTGAGATCGGCAAATTCGTAGCGCTCTTTGCCGAGCGAAAGGCGGTACGTCATAGGGAAGTTAGCGGACTTCGAACGAATCAAATCATGCGCAAAAAACGCGTCGGCTCGCGCCGATCAAGATAGTTTACCCCACGGCGAGGGCGATGTTCCATGCGGGCAGTCGATTGCGTAGTCGCCCGCGGCCGCCTTGCGGTGATGACGTCGCGCTCAATCGACGTGCCGGAAATGTTGCAGGTCTTCGGCCGTCAGCCTTGGCCGCACAATGGCGCCGAAGTACAGCATGGCAACGATCAGCGCCCCGACGTACCAAATGCTGATCCAACGCTCAAAGGAATTAGGCGCGGCGCGGTTGTCGAAATTGCCGTAAAGCATCAACACGAACGCCACCGCCGCGAGCACCATCGCCACGGTAGGTAGCAGTGGATAGAGCGGCGTACGATAGGGTCGCGGCAAGTCGGGCTCCCTGCGCCGCAACGCGAACAGTGCCACCATCGAGAGCGCGTACAAGGTGACGGCCCCCAGGGCACTCATCGTGATCAGGCCCGCCGTGTCGAAACAGTAAATCGACACGACACCGATCGCCAGGTTCACCGCCAGCGCCACGACGGGCGTGCCGGTCCGCGGATGGGCCTTTCCCAACGCGCGGGGCAAAAAGCCGACGCGCCCCATGTCGAACAATGCCCGTCCTGCGACCAGCACGATGCCGTTGAACGAAGCGACGAAGCCCAGGAGACCGATGCCCACCAGTGCATGGAACAGTGGTGAATCGACGGACACGATCTGGCCAGCGGCCAGCAGGAGCGGGTTATCGGCGGGCGTGGCGTCGGCCGCAATCATGATCGAGCCGTCGCCGTCGGCAGTAATATGTTGCGCTTCGTACACGGCGCGCTCCCACCCTCCCACGCCGACGCATCCGGCCAGCACGATTCCTCCCAGGATCACGAGCGTGGCAATCGCGAAGCCGAAACCGAGAGCGACATCGCGCTGCGGGTGGCGCGCCTCTTCGGCCGCGTTCGCCACGCCTTCGATAGCCACGTAGAACCACACGGCAAAGGGAATGGCCGCCAAAATGCCGGCGGCTCCGTGCGGCATTGAGTTCGCCGTGAAATGCGCGAGCTCGAAATGAGGTAGCGCCACGCCGGCGAAGAGCAAAATGCCGCTGACAGCCACGATCGTGACGAACAGCTCAAAGGCCGCGGCCTGGCGCACGCCCCACATGTTCAGCCCGGTAAACGCCAGGTAAGCCGCAAGAGCGACGTGTCGGCGATCGATGCCGGGCAGCCACTGGTTGATATAGGTGCCGATGGCCATGGCGATCGCCGGCGGGGCGAATAGGAACTCGATCGCTTGCGCGGTGCCCGCCAGAAAGCCGGCCCCGACGCCCAGCCCGCGCGACGCGTACACAAAAACCCCGCCCGCCCGCGGGATGGCACACGCCATTTCGGTGTAGCTAAAGACGAAGGCCAGCGCCATCAGGCTCATGAGCACATAGGCCACGAGCAAACCACCGCTACCGCCGGCGGCGAGCCCCAAATTCCAGCCGAAGTAATCGCCCGAGATCACATAGCCAACGCCCAAGCCCCAGAGAGTGATGGGGCCGAGGGATTTGTGGAGATGGCCGGTGCCTTGCGGGACCTCGGGCTTCGCAACGGGACTGGACGAATGATCCATGCGGGCGCGAAAAGCGATTCGAGGTGGACCGCCAAATGCCCGCTGGAAATTCCGTGGGCAAGTTTGTCAATATATCACAAGAAGACGCTGAAATTGATCAGGAGATTGTCTAGCCAAGCTAAGGAGGTTGCCGCCGCGAAATCTGATACTTGACTCTTGTACACTGCCGCGAAAAATGAAAGCAAGAAAAAGTATCACGCCATTCGCACGACGCGAGAGGGACCAAAAATGGATACGTCGGTCTTCAAGGGCTTGCTCCCATTTCAGCACCTGCACTCTTTCATGGTGACAGCCGGTCTCGCCGTTGGGATATGGCTGTTTTTCTATTTGGAATCTCAACTCGACGAGCTCAAGCGGTCCTCAGCATCCGTCCAGGATCGGTATGAGTTTATCCAACAGAGCGTTCTCACGGTCGTCCCTCATCCGGTGATGTACCGCACGCCGGTACTCGAACTGCCCAAGGCCCCACCGAAGCGTCAACTGACATCCTTGGATCAATACGATCGCAAGGAAATCCTGGAGTATCTCCGGCGTGCTGCTATCTACGCTCAGACAAGGGCACGCGCCAATGGAGAAAAGGACGAGCGATGGGAGCAGGTCAGTAACGGGCTCGATTCAATTACCCAGCAGACGGACGAGCTGCGGGAAGAGTTGCTTGGAATGTGGACGCTCGCTGATTCCCGCGAGCGTCATGCACTTTGGCAGAACTACGTGGTTTTGGCCTGCATCCTCGTTGTCGCCATTGGGTGTATCGAATGGTGCAAAGCACAGATACGCACCAACGCTATCCAGGTGGCGGAATTGCAACTGAAGCAGAAAGCACTGGCTTAAATGAGGCGGGGTTGATAACAGAAAGGTTGCGAAGCAATCGCGAGCGCAAAAAGACAGGACCGTCAACCTTGCGGTTGACGGCCCTGAGCGCAAGCCCTCGGCCTCTTTCTCTGTCCGGGGGCTATGCGGATTTTGTGATGCGATGGAACGCCACGCAGCGATTGGCGAACATTCGGAAGCGTCGTCGCTAATTGTCGCGCCCGGGCTCCCAGAGCCCGGCTACAGATGCGTTGTCACGCGTAACGACTTGACGCGGCGGTTCTACGCGCTTTCCACCTCGTCGACGAAGCCGGTGAGCGCCTTGGAGCGCATCGGATGTTGTAGCTTCCGGACGGCCTTGGCTTCGATCTGCCGCACGCGTTCACGGGTTACCGAGAAAATCTGGCCGACCTCTTCCAAGGTGTACGAATAGCCGTCGGCCAGGCCGTAACGCAGTCGCAGGATTTCGCGTTCGCGATAGTTCAACTCTTCGAGCACGCTGGCGATACGCTGCTTAAGCGCTTGCTGGCTCATGTCGGCCAGCGGGTCGTCGTTGCGATGATCTTCGACGAATTCGCCGAAGAAGCTGTCGTCGTGATCGCCCACCGGCTGGTCGAGCGACAACGGATGCCGCGTCATCTTCAGAACGCAGGCCGCTTCCTCGATCGTCAGCTTGGCGGCGGCTGCCACTTCTTCGACCGACGGCTCACGCCCGGTCTTCTGCACCAGGTCGCGGGCGACCATGCGGACCCGGCTCATCGTCTCGATCATGTGGACCGGCATGCGGATCGTCCGGCTTTGATCGGCGATCGCCCGGGTGATGGCCTGGCGAATCCACCAGGTAGCGTAGGTCGAGAACTTGTAACCACGGGCGTGCTCGAACTTGTCGACAGCCCGCATCAGGCCGGTGTTCCCTTCCTGGATGAGGTCCAAGAAGCTCAAGCCCCGGTTGCGATAACGCTTGGCGATCGACACGACCAGTCGCAGGTTTCCGGCCGACAGGACGCGCTTGGCGGCGTCGTAGCGCGACTGGTATTCCAGGGTGTTGTGGATGCGGCGGGCCAGCGTGGCCGGGCTGTCGAGCGTGATCCGCATCAGGTAGTGCAACTCGTCGCGCAGCCGCTTGATGGCCTCGGCCGGGGCCGACTCGCGTCGTAGGTCGCGAATCTGCTCGATCAGCGTCCCCATTCTCTGCGAAATTTCGATCAGCTTGTCCATCACGGGCTGCAAACGCTGCGTGCGCAGATTCAGCTCTTCGACCAACCGTACCGCCTTGCGACGACGCGTGACGAGTCGGCGCCAGGCAGCCTTGCGCTCGGCCCGGGGCTGCCGCTTCGAGATGGCGATGCGGAAGTCGCGCACATTCTGCCGCAACAGATGATCGAGCGTGTTCAGATTCGGCGCCAACAGCGACAGGATCTGTTTCTTCTCGGCGGCGTCGGTCACCGAGACCTCGACGGTGCGGTCGAGGCGCAATTCGCCGTCGCGCACCTTCTTCAAAAGCGTGACCGCGCCTTGCAGCACGAAGTCGCTCGCCAGCATGTTGTCGCGGAAGCGGGTCCGCGTGAACTCGATCTGCTTGGCCGAAGAAATCTCCTGCTCGCGTGTGAGCAGCGGGATTTCGCCCATCTGCATCAGGTAAATCCTGATTGGGTCGTCGATACGGTCTTCGGAGCCCGTATCGAGATCGATCTCGCCGAGTTCCTCTTCGTCGACCTCGGCGGCTTGCGGATCGTCGTTGCCTTCGACTTCGTCATCGATCTCTTCGGCCATTTCGCGATCGACGGGCAGGTCGTCGCTTTCCGAGGGCAACTCGCGGGACGGGCGCGCGGGGCGACCGGGTCGCCGCGGCGAGGTGGCCGGCGTGTGCTTCGCCGTGCCGGATTTCGCGGGGGCGGAATTGCGACGAACGATGGCTTTCTGGGCGGGCTTACGCAAGGTGCTTTCCTTCTTGAAATCGCCGAGAGACGTGCTGAACAGCCGATCGGTGAGGGGAGCCGCCAACGGGGGCGAGTGGCATGGAAGCACTCGGGGTGCCAAAGACCGCGGCACCGGGCGACAGGCTTGTCTCAAGTCATTATTCGACCGGGAGTAACGAATCGTCCAGGGCCCCTATTTCGTGCTACGGAGCCGTGGGCGATGATGTTCCCGGGCATCATCGAGAATCCCCGATGCGTCGAGTTTTTGAAACGCCGCCGCCGACCGTTTAAGCAGCTCGTTGGTTTGGTCTGAATGGCGTGCCGGCTCGCCGCGGCGGCCGGCTTTGCCCTGTCGGGGCGGCTGCTATGATGCACCGTTCGGCCCTGTTTTGGTCGCTTCGCATCCTGCTCGTCCCCATTGCCCTCAGAGAGAACGCCCCCGCAATGCCTCCTACGATCGCCGGAGACCAGCCCACCCTGGCCGAATTGACCGCGGAAATTCGCAAGCAGGAGGCCGAGATTGCCCTGGGCGGCGGTCGCAAAGCGATCGCGCGGCAACACGAGAAGGGGCGCCTCACGGCGCGCGAGCGGATCGAGAAGTTGATTGATCCGGGCACTCGTTTTTTCGAGATCGGGCTGTGGGCCGCCTGGGAGATGTATACCGAGTGGGGAGGCGCTCCGGCGGCAGGCGTCGTGTGCGGCGTGGGCACGATCGAGGGCCGGCGGCACATGATCATCGCCAATGACGCCACGGTGAAGGCCGGCGCCTTCTTTCCCGCCACGGCCAAGAAAGTATTGCGGGCACAGCGCGTGGCGTTTCAGAACCGGTTGCCGCTGGTGTACCTGGTCGACTCGGCGGGCGTCTTTCTGCCGCTGCAAGAGGACGTGTTTCCCGACGAGGATGATTTCGGCCGCATCTTTCGCAATAACGCCGTGATGTCGGCGGCCGGCCTGGGCCAGATTTCGGCGATCATGGGCAATTGCGTGGCTGGTGGCGGTTACCTGCCTGTGTTGTGCGACAAACTGCTGATGACCGAAGGATCGGGCCTGTATCTGGCCGGGCCGGCGCTTGTGCGTAGTGCGATCGGTCAGAAGGTCGATAGCGAAGAACTGGGCGGCGCGAAAATGCACGCCCAAGTGAGCGGCACGATCGACTACCGTGACCCGGACGATTTGACCTGCCTGGCCCGGCTGCGGCGGCTGGTCTCGGCGGTGCGTCCCGATCCGGCCGTGCCGCCGGCGCCGTTTACGCGCCACGAGGCGGTGGCGCCGGCCCGACCGCCAGAAGACATTAACGAGCTGGTCAGCCCCAACCCGCGCCGCGATTACGAAGTGCGCGACGTGCTGTCGTGCATCGTCGACGCCGACACGTTCGACGAGTACAAGGCCGAATATGGCCAGTCGCTGGTGTGCGGGACGGCGCGGTTGGGCGGATTCCCCGTCGGTATCGTCGCGAATCAGCATCACCAGTCGCGTCCGGCCGATGGTCCGATCCAGTTCGGCGGCGTGCTGTACGTCGACAGCGCCGACAAGGCCGCGCGGTTCGTGATGAATTGCAATCAGGACTGGCTGCCGATCATTTTCTTCCAGGACGTAAACGGCTTCATGGTCGGGCGGGATAGCGAGCGCGAAGGAATTATCAAGGCCGGCGCCAAGCTGGTGAACGCCATCGCCAACAGCCGCGTGCCGAAATTGACGGTGCTCGTCGGCGGTTCTTACGGGGCCGGCAACTACGCCATGTGCGGGAAGGCCTTCGACCCTCGGCTGGTCTTCGCCTGGCCTTCGTCCCGGTGCGCCGTGATGGGGGGCGAGCAGGCCACGAGCACGCTTTTGGACGTGATGGTCAAAAGCCTCGAACGGCAGGGGCATGCCGTGGATGCCGCCGAGATGGCGGCACTGCGCGACAAGGTGAAAGGAGACTACGACCGCCAGATGGATGCCCGCTACGGTGCCGCGCGCGGCTGGGTCGACCGGATCATCGATCCCGCGCAAACGCGCGACGAGCTGGTCTACGCCCTGGAACTGGCCACGCGCCAGGCCAGCGATGAACCGTTCCGGGTAGGGGTGTATCAGGTTTAAATGAGTGGGCAGAGGGCAGCCGGCAGAGGGCAGTTTTGGTTAGTAGTGAGTAGCCGGTAGTCAGTTGCCAGTAGTCAGTTAAGAAGTGGAAAATTGGCGCACGAAATCGATATTGCGCCCGTAAGTCGCTATCACTATCGTCTGCCTACTGCCTACTGCCTACTGCCTACTGCCTACTGCCTACTGCCTACTGCCTACTGCCTACTGCCTACTGCCTACTGCCTACTGCCTACTGCCTACTGCCTACTGCCTACTGCCT
>DASZWQ010000002.1 GCA_035546535.1 Pirellulales bacterium
CACCCGGTATGTACCGCCATGAACGTTCACCCATGGCAGAAGGCTAAGAAGCCAACGCGGCGTGATCGACATCATCTTCGGTGATGTCTTCGTCGTCGTCGCCAGGTTCTTCGCGACCGCTGTCGTTACACTACGCTGCAAGGTGGAGTCTGACATGGCCGTCTCGATAAATCCCTATTGGTTAACTAGAAGAGCCGACGCCCGGCGCGGACGTAACGCGTTCACAGCAGCAATCCCTTGAAGCTATTGATCAACGCGGAGTCTCGGCTGAGATTGACCGTACGCTCGGCCCCCTGCGACGCGCGTTGACAGCGCCGCGCAGAGGGACCGAAAACGCTGGGCGCGGCCAGAGCCTCCGGTTGTCCGGTCAGCCGCGAGAAAAGCGCCCAAGCCAATCCATCGGCCGCAAAGTCACGCCAACTTACCGATTTTCACGGCAATCGAAAAGAAGCTTGATGAGAGAATTTCGATTTTGCCGAGTTGATCGATAAATAGGGGAGACCTCCCGCGCCCGCCTTCGCCACTGGGGAAGCGCCTGCGCCGAAGTTGATCGCCGCGCGATGTAATGCGTACTATTCAGCAAAGCCGTCCGCCCAAAATTGACTCGCCGCGAAAACATCAAAACTGGCAAGGATCCAAAGACGTGAGCATTGCAACCATCTCGCCGAATGCCTTGGCCCGCCGGCACGCGGAAAATAAGTCTCTCCGCCTCATTGATGTCCGCACACCGGCTGAGTTTCAAAACGCGCATCTCGAATTCGCACAAAACGTTCCGCTCGACCAACTCGATCCGTCGGCGGTCATGGGGTCGGCCGGATCGAACGAACCGGTCTACTTCATCTGCCAGGGGGGTACCCGCAGCAAGAAGGCCTGCGAGAAGCTGCAGCAGGCCGGATTTACCAACGTCGTAAGTGTGGATGGCGGAACTCAAGCGTGCGAGCAAGCCGGTTTGCCGCTAATTCATGGAAAAGCGGCGATGTCTCTAGAACGCCAAGTGCGTATCGCCGCGGGCTCGCTTGTTTTGGCCGGTGTCGCGTTGAGCCTCTTGGTCCATCCGGCATTCATTGGCTTGTCGGCATTTATAGGTGCAGGGCTAGTTTTTGCGGGGATAACCGACACTTGCGGCATGGGAATGATGCTGGCTCGCATGCCCTGGAATCGTCGCCCCGTCGCGTGCAGCGTGTGACGCCCTCGTGACGGGTAAGGTGCCGTCGACAAATTAGGTCGCTTCCGACTTTTCTTCTGTAGTAGTCGGACGTCGTGGCTCGCCTGGTCTGCGGCCGCCGTATGTCTTGTTGTACGGGGCGTTCGGCGTTAACGTCTCTTCATCGAGCGAACCAGGATCGCGCTCTGGATTTTCGCGGTCAGCCGGTGGCTCCGACCCTCGTTGTCGCCCGACTGCCCAAAGGGCTGGGCCGCCGGGTTATTTGCTCGATTCCCTTTGGGCTTCTTGCTCGTTGCCTGATCGAGTTCGCCCCTTTGTTACGAAGCATTTCCGCAACTACCATGCCGTCGACGGATAGCCTTAGGAACTTGCGAATTCAGCTCACACAGCACTATATTTCTGATTGTCCAACTAGCTGACCGGTCCACCGGAGGCCAGTGCTATCGAATCGAAGGCGCTGGTCTTTTTTTATTGGCAGACTCGACCGAGCTTCCTCTTAATTCTCTAGGATTTCTCATGCCGCATTGGTACCAAGACAACTCGCTTTCCATCGGCCGTACCCCGCTCGTTCAATTGCGCCGCGTGACTGACGGCGCGAACGCCACAATCCTTGCCAAGATTGAAGGCCGCAATCCTGCCTACTCAGTCAAGTGCCGCATCGGCGCTGCCATGATCTGGGACGCCGAGAAGCGCGGGCTGTTGGGACCGGGCAAGGAACTCGTTGAGCCCACTAGCGGCAACACGGGCATCGCTTTGGCCTTTGTCGCCGCGGCCCGCAACATTCCTCTGACGCTGACGATGCCCGAGACGATGAGTCTCGAGCGCCGCAAGCTGCTCGTAGCATACGGCGCCAAGCTGGTTTTGACCGAAGGCCCGCGAGGCATGGCAGGTGCGATCGCCAAGGCGGAAGAGATCGTCGCCTCGTCGCCGGGCCGGTATGTCCTCTTGCAACAGTTCAAGAATCCGGCAAATCCGGCCATCCACGAACAGACGACCGGTCCCGAGATTTGGGACGACACCGAGGGCGTCATCGACATCCTCGTTTCCGGCGTGGGTACCGGTGGCACGATCACCGGCGTGTCGCGATACATTAAGAACACGAAGAACAAGCCAATCAAGTCGGTCGCCGTCGAGCCCACTGCCAGCCCGGTGCTGACGCAACAGCGCGCGGGGCAGCCCTTGAAGCCTGGCCCGCACAAAATCCAGGGTATCGGCGCCGGCTTCGTACCGTCGGTACTCGATGTGTCGTTGGTCGATGACATCGAGCAAGTCTCGAACGAAGAGGCGATCGAGTACGCAAGGCGATTGGCGCTCGAAGAGGGCATTTTGTCGGGCATTTCCTGCGGTGCTGCAGCGGCGGTCGCGGTACGCATCGCCAAGCGTCCGGAAAATGCCGGCAAGACTATTGTCGTGGTGTTGCCAGACTCGGGCGAGCGCTATCTCAGCTCGGTTCTGTTCGAAGGCGTATTCGACGCCGAAGGTCGTGCCCGATGAGCACCCAAACGCGAATCGACGGCCAGATGACCAAGGCCCGCGCAGAACCATCGCAACGCTCGCACTGGGACATTCAGGCAATCGTCGGCGAACTGCGCGATTTGCGACAAGCGTCGTTGGCGGCGCGCAACCGGCTGGACAAACCGGCCAAGCTGCCGTCGCGCACGGCCCTGGCCGTGGTCGTTGAAAACTTGATCACGGCGTTGTTTCCCAACCGGCTCGCTTCCCATGTGCTGGATAACGAGAGCGTCGACTATTTTGTCGGGCATACGCTCGACAAAGCCTTGCGCGAGCTCGTGGGGCAAGTGCTGCGCGAGTTGCAATTTATCGCCGGCGACGACGTGGCCAGCGATGAACAGCGCGATCGGGCCGTGTTGATCGTGCAGCAGTTCGCCGAGCGACTGCCGACGATTCGGGCGCTCTTGGAAACCGATATCACCGCGGCCTACGAAGGCGATCCCGCCGCGCGTAGCGTCGACGAGATTTTGGCCTGCTATCCAGGCATAACGGCTATCGCGCATTACCGCCTAGCCCACACACTCGTCGGGCTCGGCGTCCCGCTCGTTGCGCGGATCATCACCGAGATCGCGCATTCGCTGACCGGCATCGACATTCACCCCGGTGCCACCATCAAAGGAAGTTTTTTCATCGACCACGGCACCGGCGTGGTGATTGGCGAGACGGCCATCATCGGCGAGCGCGTCCGTCTGTACCACGGAGTAACGCTCGGCGCTAAGCGCTTCCAGGTCGAAGAGGATGGCACCATTACCAAGGGGAACGCGCGGCACCCAATCGTCGAGGACGAAGTCGTGATCTATGCCAACGCTACGATCCTGGGACGGATCACAATCGGTCGCGGCTCGGTGATCGGCGGCAACGTATGGCTTACGCGCAGCGTGGCTGCCGGCAGCAATATTGCGCAAGCCCAAGTGCGCAACGATACTTTTGGCGAGGGATCAGGGATCTGAGGTTCAAAGCGGCCCATGGGCTGCGGTCGGTAGGTGAACAATTATGCTCTTCTACGTCGCCAACGGGAATGGCCATGCCTTAGTGCCGGCCTCCTCCGAGATGGAAGCACGCGACATTGGCTCGATCATGCTCGGAGCAGAAGTTACCATCGTCCGAGCCGCAACAGCCGAAGAGATTGCCGTCAGCGGTTGGCATGATGAAATGATGCGCCGCCAGGCTGAGGGGTGATCGTTAACCCCAGCCACTGGGACCGCGACTGTCCAACTGGGATGACATTGCCACGGTCTGCCGCCAGATGGGCTGCCGAGTCAGCTTGCAACTCTCGCCCAAGACGCACGTATAACCCCAGCCCATATAGCGAGCGATTCTAACCACAAGCTTTCACAGGTCCAATGGTTTTCGGCGATCGCGCAGAATGCCACTCTCGGCCTTCAGTTTTGGACCTAGCGGGCACGGTTGCGCGATCAAAGATCAGTGGCGGATCGCCTAGCAGCCTGTTGAAGAACTCAACGGGCTGCGACATCGCAGGGATGCGATGGCAAAATATCGACGTAAGTCGTTATTTTGCGAGCCGTGCGAAGCTTTTCTTCGCACTTGGCGAGGTTGAAAAAAGCCACGAGGGCTTTTTTCAACAGGCTGCTAGGCAAAGATGTCCCACGCCACGTTACCGGCGACGTCGGTCAAACGGAAATCGCGTCCCGCGTAGCGGTAGGTTAACTGTTCATGATCGAGCCCCATCAATGCCAGCAGCGTCGCATGCAAGTCGTTGGTGTGCATGCGCCCTTCCACGGCGTGTAAGCCGAATTCGTCGGTGGCGCCGTAGGAGAAACCGCGTTTGACGCCGGCCCCGGTGAGCCACATTGGGTAACCGGTGATATTGTGATCGCGGCCATCGGGACCCTGGGCCGTCGGCATGCGCCCGAACTCGCTGCCGAACAGCACCAAGGTATCTTCCAGCAAGCCACGGCGCTGCAGATCCGTCAGCAATGCCGCCACGGGCTGGTCGGTCGCCGCACAATTCGCAATTAGGCCCTTGTGCAGGTTGTTGTGATGGTCCCAGCCGGGCTGGCACACTTCGACAAACCGCACGCCGGCCTCGCTCAGCCGACGCGCCATCAAGCACTGCCTCGCGAAGCTGCCCGCCGGCCCGGGCTTGACACCGTATTCGTTCAAGATGTATTGCGGCTCGCGCGAGAAATCCAAAAGCTCGGGCACGCGATCCTGCATCTTGAAGGCCAATTCATAAGATTGGATGACGCCGTCGAGTTCGTCGGGGGCGCCCGGCGTGTGTGCCAGATCCCGATTCATCGCTTGAATCAGGTCCAATTGCTTGCGCTGCAGCAATCTGGCCGTGGATGCCTTGAGATTAGGCATGTAGCCCTGGTCGTTGATCTTCGTTCCCTGGAAATGCGCCGGCAAAAAGGCGCTGCCGTAGTTCGCCGCGCCGCCGAAATTGGGGGGCGGATTAATCGTGATGTAGCCGGGCAAGTCCTGATTCTCGGTTCCCAAGCCGTACATCAGCCAAGCGCCGATCGAGGGGCGCGTCAGCGAGACGATCGCCGCGCCGGTGTGCAGTTGCATTACCGCCTCGGGATGAGCCGGCGTGTCCGTATGCAGCCCACGCAAAAAGCACAGGTCATCAACATGCTTGGCCAGGTGCGGATACAGCTCAGAAACCCAGGTTCCGGTTTGCCCGTGCTGGGCGAACTTGAACTTCGAGCCGGTGACGATGCCGCCGCCCGGACCGACGTTGCCGTCATCCTCCTGCACGCGCGGCTTGTATTCCCACGTATCCATTTGCGAAATCGATCCCTGCATGAACAGGAAGATGATCCGCTTGGCCTTGGCGGGGAAATGCGATTGCTTCGGAGCAAGCGGCCCCGGAGAGACGTTGGTCGCGGCGCGGGCTGCCGAACCACGACCTTCGTCCAGCATGCTGGCCAACGCCAAATAGCCCAGGCCGATGCTAGCGGTGCGCAAAGCCTGGCGACGATTCATTCCCGTGTGGCTGCCTGCGGACCAAAAGCAACGATCTACCATGACAAGCACCTGGTAATGGATAGATAAATGACGGAAAGCACACTGTAGCGCCGCGGCACGGGCGCGATTATTTCAAATATCGAAATTCCGCCGAGCCGAAAAGCGCCTGACAAAAACTGGCCCAAGCCGCGACATTCTCATCCGCCGCCTGAACGATGTCTTCGACGACCGGTTCGTCCGATTGATCGGCCTCGTCCGGATTGGCGGGCGCTGGTTTAGCCGGCGCGGCCGCAACGTCGGTCGTTGGTGCGGCGGTGACCGGCCGAGCCTGAGCTAAATGCTCTTTTGCCGCGACGGAGTAATCCGCGAGATAACGCTGCGTGCGGATGACTTCCTCGTGCGTTGCCGCGCGCCCCACCGCTAACCGATACGCCCAATCAACGCGCGCGGCGTCGTCGAGATCGTTACGGGCAAGAAGCCGCTCGGCCAGTGCCAGCGCCTGGCGTCGCACAAAAGGATCGTTGAGCATGTACAACGATTGCGGAGCTACCGTCGTAGTGTCGCGATGGCCGGTGACCATTCCTTGTTCCGCAAAATCGAAAACGCTTAGCGACGATGGGGCCAGGTCTCGCAACAGCGGCAAATACACGCTGCGATGCAGATCCTTTGCCACCGCGTCGGCCAGGTGTCTCGCCTCGGGACCGTTATTGCGCAGCTCGACCACTTTCAGCTCTTGCGCTGGAGAACCCTCTGTGGGCGTCGTATTCAGTTGGCCGCTAAGGGCCAGGATCGAATCGCGGATTTCTTCGGCCGCGAGGCGCCGCGGGACGTGCCGCCAGAGAAAGCGGCCCGTGGGATCCACGGCGGTATTCGCCGGCACGGTATCAGAGCTGAGCCGGTAGGTGCGCGAGAGCACCAGCTCGCGTACCAGCTTCTTCATGGACCATCCTTCACGGACAAATCGCGCCGCCAGATGATCCAACAATTCCGGATGTGTCGGCACATCGCCGGTGACACCGAAGTTGTCCACACTCTTGACCAGTCCCCGCCCGAACAGGTGCTGCCAAACACGATTCACGATCACGCGCGCGGTGAGCGGGTTTTGCGGACTCGTGAGCCACGCGGCCAATTCAAGCCGGCCACTTTGCGCGGGATTAATTGCCGGCGCCTCGGCAAAGCTGACGGCGCTCAAAAAGCCGCGCGGCACTTTCGGGCCAAGTTTCTCGGCCTCTCCGCGCACGCGAATCTCGGTGTCGCCCACTGTCTGAGCGTCGCGCACGCCCAGCGCTGCCGCTTGCCCGAGCGCGATGGGATCGGTCATGGCCATTACTTCGAGTTGCAATCGGCGCATCTTCTGACGCGCGATCGCCCGCTTTGGCCGACCATCAGGCCCCGGCTCATCTCCCTCCGGCTTGCCACGCAACGCCTCGAATTCAGTACGTGCCGCAGCGGCGGCCTGCTTCGCTTCCTCGATCTTCTTGGCTGCGCCAGGATCTGGAGTCGGTTCGGGCCCGACGTGCAGCAGCATCTGCGCGTCGTAGTAATCGAGTCCGCCGCCCCCCATCTTGTTGCGCAAGCCGGCGCAGAGATCCGTGCTATGAAAGATGCCCGCCAGGGCGTAATAGTCCGTCGTGGGAATGGGATCGAATTTGTGGTCATGGCACCGGGCGCAGCTGGCCGTTACGGCCAGGATCGATCGACTCATCGTGTCGATCTGCTCGTCGATGTTGTCCATGACGAAGCGGACCTTGTAGCGCTGGTTCACGTCCTTGACGCCGAGCGCCAAAAATCCAGTTGCGATCAGTTGCTCGTCGCGCTGTGCTTGCGAATCTGCGGGAAGCAGATCGCCCGCAATTTGCTCGCGCACAAACTGATCGTACGGCTTGTCTTTGTTGAAAGCAGCGATGACATAGTCACGATAGCGCCAGGCGTGGGGATAGGGAAGATTTCGCGATGAGCCTGTCGATTCGCCGTAACGTGCCACGTCGAGCCAATGCCGACCCCAGCGCTCGCCAAAGGCCGGCGAAGCCAGCAGGCGATCGATCAGCTCTTCGTAAGCCGTCGGCGAACCGTCCCAGAGAAATGCATCGACCTCCTGCGGCGTCGGCGGCAAACCGGTCAAATCATAGGTGACGCGCCGGATCAGTGTGCGCCGATCCGCCTCGGGTGCGGCGATGAGATGTTGTTCTTCGAGTTTGGCGTGGACGAAGGCATCGACCGGATCGCGAGACCAGGCGGGGTCCGCCACGACCGGTACCGCCGGATCGCGCACCGGCTGCCATGCCCAATGCGTCTTTCGCAATTGGTCGTACTCGGGATTCGGAGTGTTCGTCTCGACGTAAACGTACGTGCCCGGCCAAACCGCGCCGTCGTTGATCCATTTCTCCAAGTCGGCGATTTGTTCTTCGGAAAGCTGCTTTTTCGGCGGCATGCGCAGCTCGTCGTCGGTTTGGCGAACCGCGCGGATAAGCAAACTTTCCGCGGCATTGCCGGGGATGATCGCCGGCCCGCGACCGCCGCCCGCGAGCAGCCCATTGCGATCGTCGATCCGCAAACCGCCCTGCGAGTTGGTGCTGGCCGAGTGGCAGTTGTAGCAATTGTCGGCCAACAGCGGTCTGATCTTCTTCTCGAAAAACTCGCCGGCTGCCACCTCCTCCGGCGATGCTTCGGCGGCCGCGGCCGAGACAGGGAAGGGGCGCTGCACCATGAGCATCGCGAACAAGAGGCAAGCCTGGCGGATGGCCTGTACCGCAAGAGCAACCTGACGTCGTGCCAGCGGCGCACGGGGCCGCAACACCTGGCGCGTATGCGCAATCGCCTCTGGAGATGTCGAACGATGGATGCCGCGCATTTGCACGCGGCGCGAGAAGGACTGATCAAGAACCCAGGGCCCGCGAACCGTAACTGCACGAGGCATGGTGCTACTCACCTGATAGGGGAGCGCTCGCCTCCGGTCGATCCAGTCAGCTACGCACGAATTGTGAATACTGTACGATTGCCGTCATTCGATTGAATGTTCAGCAAGTCGATCGAATTGCGATTATTACGCTTATCGGCGTTCTGTCAATATCTGCTTTGAGAAATCGGGCGTGCGGATCATCGTGAGTGGCAATTTCTGCTGAAGAAGCCGACCGCATCTCAGCAAGCCACCGCTGCTTCGGGCTGGCGGGCGTGCGCCCCACTGGCGCTGCCCAATTCTCCGAGAATCTCGCCGCGCAGCACGTTCTCCAACGCCGTCAGTGCCCGAGCGATCGGTGCGCCGTCGAGCACTCGATGATCGTAGGTCAAGCGCACATCGATCGAACCGTCGGCTTCGAACGTTCCGTAGTTCAAGGTCGTCGTGAGCGGCGACAAGATGTGCAATCCGGCGGCACCTTGCGAGGCGGCGGCGCTCACGGCAAATGTTCCAAAGAAGTGTGCCCGGTAACCGCCATCGCTGTTCAGGCCCAGCCACCATCCCAATCGACGTAGAGGCGCCGGCAAACGACTCAGCAGCAAAGCTTGCTTGAAGGCCGGGATACTTTCGACGGGGGCCTGTTTGTGATGCCGGACCAGAGCATCCAGCTCTTCCAGACTAAGCAGTTCCGGCTGCCGAATCTTGGCAAAAAAGACCCCTTCCTCGCCTCGATACGCCCGCTCGAGACTGAAGCTTGCGACGTTGAACGGATGTTCGTACAGGTGCGGGCAAATGTAGGGCATGTAGGCGCGGCGCAGTTCGGGACGTTCCGCGGCCACGATCGCGAACGCCTTGACGAAAATCGCGCACCAGCTGATGCGATTCGTCCGCGATCGCCTCGCTGTGATCAACTCTGCCAACCGCATTCGCCGCTGCGACGGCACGCTCGGAACGCGCTTCGCGTAGCGCATCAAGTCGCAAACAAACCGTCGTTGCGGCGACAGACTAATCCAGCGGCCTTGGGGAGCATCGATTCCAGGAAGATTGATCAAGCGCATGCGATATCCTTTCTAGGACGAGCAGAATGCGCAAACCGCCAGCGAGCAAGGCGGATCGACACAGCTGTTCCAGCAAAAGACGGGCACGCCCCTAACAGCCGTTCCGCGAGGCGGAAACAAATCGAGTCGGGCAAACGCGTCGCGCAAGAGGTGCGCGCTGTGGACCGACTGATACCGCCTGCAGGCCGGCATGCGTGACCCGTAGGGTCTGCGCAGCGTGCCTCCGGAGGGTCCAGTCAGCGACGCAGCTAGTAGAGAAATAAATGGCGAAGCGGCTGGCGAGTTGCCGACAACATGACAAAGATAATCATCATAGTGATCTTGTCAAGCCTCTGCAGGACCATAAAATCGCAAACCATTACATACCAGATGGATAAATTCACCGCAACATTCTGCTTGACGCGGGGGAGCATAGATCATTAGGATGATCGGTTAACTGAACTTATCTCATTTCGCGGCCTCACTTTTCAGTCCGCCGCGATCGGCTCCAAACCTGCAGGACGCACCGTGCTCAGACGGTATTGCCTCGTCGTTGGACTCTGCCTGTTCGTGCTACCGCTGTTGCTAGCGGCGGGTTGCGGCGGCGCGGGCGCCGCAAATACCGATACGGGCGACGGTGCATCGGCGACTGGGGTGTTTACCCTGCGCATCGGTTGCCAGAAGTCGAGCCTGCTTCTAAATCTGCTCCGCGCTAACGGCCGATTGCAGGAACGACTTGGCCCGAGCGTAAAGATTGTCTTTAAAGAATTTCCCGCCGGCCCGCAGCTACTGGAGGCATTGAACGTTGGCGGGGTCGATTTCGGCCACGCCGGAGAAACACCACCAGTCTTCGCACAAGCGGCAGGCGTGCCCTTGGTCTATTCGGCCTGCGAGGAAGAAAGTCCTCGCTCCGAAGCGATCCTTGTACCGGCCGATTCGCCGATCGAACGGGTTGCGGACCTGAGAGGTAAGCGCGTCGCCCTGAATAAGGGCTCGAACGTTCACCACTTGCTGGCCAAGGCGCTCGAGGCCGCGGGTGTATCGTACGACGAAGTGCAACCGGTCTTCCTACCTCCAGCCGATGCCCGAGCCGCTTTCGAGAGTAAGAGCGTCGACGCTTGGGTGATTTGGGATCCGTACTATGCTGCGGTTGAGCGGGCGGGCTCATGCCGCGTACTGATCGACGGCACAGGCCTGGTCGGCAACCGCGGCTATTATCTCGCGACCGCCAGTCTCGCCAGCGAACACGCTGAAGTATTGCAAGCGATCGTCGAAGAACTGGCCTCGACTAGCCACTGGGTCGAAGAGAACCAACAAGCGAGCATCGAATTCCTTGCCGAAACGCTGGGAATGGAAGTCGCGACGATCGATCTAGCCGAGCGCCGCCGCCGGTATGGCGTGATGCCGGTCGATGCCAATATCGCGGCCGCCCAGCAAGAAGTAGCCGACATCATGGCGCGGATCGGCTTGATTCCGCGACCAATCAACGTATCCGAAGTGGTGTGGACTCCTTTACGAATGTGGGAGGGCTCGTCGCATGGAAATGTTCTGGTTCCTGCCGACACACGGTGATGGGCGCTACCTGGGGACGAGCATCGGCGGCCGCGCCGTCACGCTCCCTTACCTGCAGCAGATCGCCCGGGCTATCGACGATCTCGGTTTTCGCGGCGCTTTGCTGCCGACCGGCCGGTCGTGCGAAGATGCCTGGGTGATTTCGTCGTCGTTGATTTCCTCGACGAGCCGCATGAAATTCCTCGTCGCGCTGCGACCTGGCCTGGTTTCGCCCGGCGTCGCGACGAGGATGGCGGCCACATTCGATCGACTTTCGGGCGGGCGGGTACTGATCAATATCGTCACCGGCGGCGATCCGGCGGAAATGGCGGGCGATGGCATGCATCTCAGCCACGACGCACGCTATCGACTTACCGACGAATTCCTTACCGTCTGGCGCAATATGCTTTCAGGAGTTGAAGAAGACTTCACCGGCGAGTATCTGCAGGTGAAGGGAACCAAGCTCTTGTTCCCCGCGTTGCAAAAGCCCTATCCACCGCTCTATTTTGGCGGTTCCTCGGATGCGGCAATCGACATCGCGGCGAAGCATGTCGACGTCTACTTGACGTGGGGTGAGCCGCCGGCGGACGTGGCCGCGAAGATTGCCGTGGTGCGCGAGGCGGCTGAGCGACAAGGTCGAACGATACGGTTTGGAATTCGCTTGCACCTGATCGTGCGCGAAACGACTGAAGAGGCCTGGCGCGCCGCCGACGATCTCATCCGCTACGCCGATGACGAGGCGATCGCCGCCGCACAAAAGGCGCTCGCCCAGCACGATTCGATCGGACAACAGCGCATGCGCAGTCTGCATGGCGGCCGTCGTGACAAACTGGAAGTCAGCCCGAACTTGTGGGCCGGCGTAGGGCTGCTGCGCGGCGGCGCCGGCACGGCACTCGTTGGTGATCCTGCGATTGTTGCCGAGCGAATGCAAGAGTACGCCGATCTCGGCATTGACACGTTCATTTGCTCTGGGTACCCGCACCTGGAAGAAGCGTATCGCGTTGCCGAATTGCTTTTTCCGCAGTTGCCCCTGTCGATCACTTCCGGCGTTTTGGCGCCACAGGTTACAGAGGCGCGTGGCGAGATCATCGGCAACCTCCACCACGCACGCGGCCCCCATAAAACAGAACGGGCTGTCAGCTAGCCATGCAACATACGACGAGAAAACTTGCCGTGGCGCTCGTGCCCTGGCTTTTGCCGCTTCTGCTGCTTGCTGGCTGGCAGACGGGATGCCAGATCGGTTGGATCTCGGCACGCTATCTGCCTGCACCTTCAGCCGTCGTGCGGGCCGGCGCGCAGTTAACCGCCAACGGTCAGTTGCCAAAGCATTTAGGCATCAGCACGGCGCGGGCGCTGGCAGGATTCTTGATCGGCGGAACTTTGGGCATGGCATTTGGGCTGCTCACTGGTTTGTCACCGCTGGCCGACCGTTTTCTCGACACCTCGGTACAGATGGTTCGAACGATTCCGCATTTGGCCCTCATCCCACTCGTGATTCTGTGGTTTGGCATCGATGAACAAGCAAAATTGTTCCTGATTGCGCTGGGCGTATTCTTTCCGATGTATATCAACACCTACCATGGTGTCCGATCGATCGACGCCGGCCTCGTCGAAATGGCGCATATGTATGGCGTCCGCCGGGGCGTCTTTTTGTGCAAGATTGTAATCCCTGGTGCCTTGCCCTCTATCCTCGTTGGCTTGCGCTTGGGCCTGGGGACGATGTGGTTGACGCTGATAGTCGCCGAGACGATTTCCTCGCAGGCAGGCCTTGGCTACCTGGCGATGAATGCCCGCGAGTTTATGCAGACGGATATCGTTCTATTGTCGATCGTGATCTACGCGCTCTTGGGCAAACTCTCCGATAGCTTTGTACGGTGGCTTGATCAACGGGTTGTTCCGTGGCGCCCGTTGAATGGTGAGCCGATCGGACATGCGCCTAGTCTCGCGGCAGGTGCCACGTGAGCAAACAGACTTTCATGCCCGACGAGGCAGCGTCCATATTGCCGCTACGTGCCGAAGCGCTCGGCGACAACAGCCATGTAAATCAGGCTGCCGACGTTAGCCTGGTGAGTGTGGCAAAATCGTTCGGCCCACGCGCAGTCCTTCGTGATATCGATTTATTCATTGGCCGTCAGGAGTTCGTCGCGCTGGTCGGTCGCAGCGGATGCGGCAAGAGCACGTTGTTGCGATTGATCGCGGGATTGATTAGTCCTTCATCGGGTCGCGTGTATGTCGATGGAACTATCCTCAGCGGCGTGAATCCCCGCGCGAGGATGATGTTCCAAGACGCTCGCCTGCTCCCCTGGCTACGAGTTGCCGATAATGTTGCGCTGGCCACGGCTGACAAAAATCCGATCGGGGTCCAGCAGGCACTCGAATCCGTGCAATTGGCCGAACGCGCGCGGGACTGGCCCGCCACTCTTTCCGGCGGGCAGCGTCAGCGCGTGGCGCTGGCACGGGCCTTGATTGGCCGTCCGCCGCTGCTTTTGTTGGACGAACCACTCGGAGCGCTCGATGCTCTGACTCGCATCGAGATGCAGCAACTGATTTATTCACTATGGGAGCAGCATCCCTGCACGACGGTACTGGTAACGCACGATATCGAGGAAGCTGTGACGCTGGCCGACCGGGTTATCATTCTGGAACACGGAACGATCCGTGACGAGTTCCCAGTCGATTTGCCGCGACCGCGCGACCGCGCCAACGCGCGGTTCCAACAGCTCAGCACGCGAGTACTGGAGCGAGTCCTGCGACCGTCTTCGGTCGAGTCCTACTTGAATCCTCCTCACCTTCCCCGCGCGCTGCCGGCTAAGCCTGATCGTTGAGAAGGGCACCGCCGGCGTGTCGAAGATCTCCCGTTCGAGCAACTCGTCTCGCAGCTCCCGTTGAAGCTTTCGATGCAGCCGTTTTCCCAAGGGCTTCCCGCCTCGATATACAGCGTTCGCGCGCCCACTCGCATGAGCCATTTGCGAACCAGGTGCGCCGTGAACTCCGCGCCGTTGCCGCGCGAATGTAGTCGGAAGCGCCCCGACGAATAAATAGGTCGTCAGACTTCTTTCGGCGGCCCACACATCGATCCGACAGTCAGCAAAACACGAACGCCAACAGTAGAGCCAGCGAGCGCGCAGACCCCACGACTCTGATCGTGGGGCGTTGGGAATCGAACCCGCTGGACGATTCTTCTAGGCACGTTTGTGGCTTAAGTCATCCTGCGTTCCTAAGTTATGTCCGAATATTGCGAACGGTTTGACGGCAGCAGCCGACCTGAGTAGCAATTTCACGTACAGTATTTCCCCTCCGCAAGAGGTCAGTAATTATCTCTCGGTTCCGTTGGCCTCTCCTGGGCCGTTTCCCTCGATCCGCCGCTTCTAATACTGCTTCGGGTTGGAGGTACCCATCTTAAGGCCGCCCGCATGGCTTGGCATTGTCCCGAGAGAAGCACCGATTTGGTTCTTTCCCTGCGCGACCTGGTGATTGATTCGGCAATCTGCATGACTTCGTCGCGCAACCTGTCTATGGCTCTCAACCTGTTTCCATTCATCTCCGATCCAATCAAGACTTTATTGCTATCGTCCTAGTTCAGTACTGTGATTCGCAAACTCATTTTCTGTACCATGCATGGCACCTCGCCTTTCGGCGACCGCGTGCTCTCGCGCTTCGCTTCGCTGCGGTCCTTCCGGACTTCCGCTTCCGCCCGCATGGTGCGTTGGCCTTCGGCCTCCAGTGTTCACCTCGCGGTGACCGAAGACTGATTCTTGGCGCTCGCGTACTAGGGGGGCACATCCCCCGGGCCCTCAAGAATCGGGGCCACGCTGCCGCGTGCGGACTCCTTCCCACCTTCCGCGCTTCGCTTGTGCAGGCGGGCGCCTTCCACAGCGGCAGTTCTTGACTGCCCTCCCCCTTTGCTTTCGGGCATTCGCCCCCGTTGCCCAAAAGCAATGTGCTTTTGATGCACCGGGTTTTTCAATCTCAGAGGGAGGAGTTTCAGCAATGGCTACCGCCACCGACAAGGCCGCACGGCCAGACATCTACACCACCGTCACCAACCGCATCGTCGAGCAGCTTGAGGCGGGCACAAGGCCCTGGCTCAAGCCTTGGAATGCCGAGCACGCCGCCGGCAGGATCATCGAGCCGTGGCTCCGTTCCAACGGCTATCTCAACTGATTGTCGAATCGGTGTCGTCAATGGGGGCGGCGAGGGCGCGCGTTTGGGGCAATGGAAGCTCACCCTGGCGTGACGTATCCTTCAAGTGGTACGACCTGACGAATGCCAACCGATCGCCATTGAACATGAACCGGATGTTCACGAAATAGACGCCATCGCTGGGGCTGCGGAAGAGAAACTCCTTCTCAAGCAGCTCCCGCACTCCGCGCTGATACGATCGGTCGTTGATGCCGTGGTCCCTGGCCACGTCGAGATTCAACTGGATTTCATCCGATCCGGGGTTCGCTCGCATTTGCAGGTAGACCAACTCGAATACCTGAATACCGCGCTTGGACAGCCCGGCTGCCTGCTTGATACCCTCTAGGAACATTTTGACGAAGCGGTCGGGATCGACTTCTTCCTGCCACCAAAAGCCCATCCCACCGATTCCTTTGATCTCGCCAGTGCTGTTATCGACGATCACGGCGCCATTGCCACCCGGCACGTGAATCCGTCGGGACCGCGTTGTCATTCCATTGGTCGTCGGTACGCTCGGATTCGTGCGATAGACCGGAAACCCGCGTTTGTGACCTGATTCTCTTCAGTCGATGAATTCTGGCGCTCGACCGTCAATTTTGCCCCTCGTTTCTGTCGTTCGACAGTCAGAACTTTGGCACAATAACGTGGACCCCAATTGTTGGACAGTTTTTGGGCTTGGATAAGATGTAGGGTCACTGGGCTTGGCGGCCCGTGAGACCCCTCACGGGTCTCGCGCGGCCGCAGCGTCTGTTGACGGTTTGGTTCTCGTTGGATGTTCCTCTTTAACCCTGCCTCAGCAGGGATTTGAGCGCCGAACTTTTCGCGCTTCGGTCCTGCCGTACACCTCGGCCGGTGTGCGGTAACCCAGGGCCTGGTGGATTCGCCGCTGGCAGTAGAACTCGAAGTAGCGGGTCAGCGCCTGCTCCGCTTC
>DASZWQ010000003.1 GCA_035546535.1 Pirellulales bacterium
TGCAGGACCGGGCGAATTCGTCAGAGGGCAGTCAAATGACCGTCGAGCGCACAGCCCGTCAGATCCTTTTCCATGGCCTGGGCATGGTCCTGGCCGGCCTGGTGTGGGGTTTTGTCGTACCGGCGACGCCCTTTCCCCGCCTGGCACTGACGGCACACATCGAGTTCACGTCAAACGGTGTGCTGTTTATCGTGCTGGCCGTTCTGCTCGTGGCGCTGCTGCACAATGTCGGGCCGCGCTCCGCGGCACTGATGCTCTTGGCCGCCTGGCTGACGTGGGTCATGCTCGCCTCGGAAGTGGCGAACGCCTGGTGGGGCACAAAAAGCACTCTACCGATCGCGGCCGCTCAGGCCGGAGCAGCCGGCGCGGTCGCCTGGCAAGAAACGGCCGTCACCCTTGCGCATATCGCCGCGGGCGTGGGCTTGGTCGTGGCCTGGACGCTGTTGATCGTCGGCTTGGCGCGGCGTCCGCAGCCGAACCTCGCGCGCTAAGGCGCTGAAACGATTGTTGGGTGCCACTGGTGGCTCGCCCACCAGTGAGAATTCCATGTAAGCACTGGTAGACAAGCTACCAGTGGCACACCGGTCGGTAGAGCGACCGTTTTGAAACAGCGTCTAACCGAAGCGCTGCTAGCGCGACCGCCGCTGCGACGACTTCCGATGCGGGCGGTAACCCGGCTCGCCGCGGATGTGATCCCCTTCGCGCTGTTCGCGCACCTCGCGATTCGCTTTCACACGCCGCTTGTCGAGCGCGGCCTTTGGCGCCCGATCAGGAATCAGGCAATCGCAGCCGCTGCCGATCAAGTCCTGCCGCCCCGCTTCCTCCAGCGCCCGCCGCACCTCGAAATAATTCTCCGGCTTGAAGAACTGCAACAGCGCCCGTTGCGAACGGCGATCGCGCAACTGCTTCGCGACATACACCGGCTTCTTGGTCATCGGATCGATGCCGGTGTGATACATGCAGGCCGCGATGTCGAAGGGGCTGGGAATGAAATCCTGCACCTGGTCAGGCTTGTAATGATTCCGCTTGAGGAATAGCGCCAGCTCGATCATCGAATCGACATCGCTGGCCGGATGGCTGGCGATGAAATACGGCACCAGGTACTGCTTCTTGCCCGCCTTGCTGCTGGCCTTTTTGAATTCGCGATCGAAGGCCGTGAAATCATCGATCGTGGGCTTTTTCATCGTCGAGAGCACATTCGGATCGGTGTGCTCGGGCGCGACCTTCAAGAGCCCGCCGACGTGATGCTCGGCCAGTTCGCGCATGTACTGCGGATCGCGCCGCGCCAGGTCCATGCGAATGCCCGAGGCGACCAGCACCTTGCGCACGCCGGGCTCTTCGCGCGCTTCGCGCATCAGTTCCACCAGCGGCCCGTGATCGGTCCCCAGCAACTTGCAAATCGTCGGGTGAACGCAGCTCAAGCGCCGGCAGCGGGCCTCGACCTCGGGGCGCGTGCAGCGCATCTGGTACATGTTGGCCGTCGGTCCGCCGATGTCGCTCACCACGCCGGTGAACTCAGGCTCCGCCGCCATCTGCTTGATTTCGGAAAGCACCGACGTCTGGCTGCGGCTCTGGATGATGCGCCCTTCGTGGGCGGTGATCGAGCAGAACGTACAGCCGCCGAAACAGCCGCGCATGATCTGCACCGAATCCTTGACGACCTGGTACGCCGGAATCTTTTCCTCGCGGTAAGCCGGGTGCGGGCGACGCGTGTAAGGCAATCCGTACACGCGATCCATTTCGTCCTGCCCGAGCGGAAAGGCGGGCGGGTTGGCCACCACCGCCTCGCGTCCGTGATATTGCACCAGCCGGCGGGCGTTGTACGGATTCGTCTCCAGGTGCGCGATCTTGGTCATTTCGGCAAAAGCCGGTTTGTCGGTCGAGACCTGCTCGTAGCTCGGCAGCGTAAGCGTATTCTCGGTTGGCGGCGTTTCACTTGCGCCCAGCCGATACACCACGCCGCGCATGTCGCGCAGATCGCGGACCGTTTCGCCGGCGGCCAGCCGTCGGGCAACCTCGACAATCGGCCGTTCGCCCATCCCGTACACCAACAGATCGGCCTTGGCGTCGAGGATGATCGACCGGCGGACTTTATCGCTCCAATAGTCGTAGTGCGCAAGCCGGCGCAAGCTGGCCTCGACGCCGCCGGCAATCACCGGAACACCGGAATACGCCTCCCGCGCGCGCTGGCAATAGGCCAGCGTAGCCCGATCCGGCCGCCGTCCAATCCGGCCGCCGGGACTGTACGCATCATCGTTGCGCACCTTCCGATTGGCGGTGTAGTGATTGATCATCGAGTCCATGTTGCCGGCGCTCACGGCAAAGAAGAGCCGCGGCCGGCCGAACGTCCGCCAGGCTTCGCAATTATGCCAGTCAGGCTGACTGACGATGCCGACGCGAAAACCCTCGCTCTCCAGCAATCGACCCAACAGCGCCATGGCAAAGCTGGGATGATCGACGTACGCGTCGCCGGTGACGAACACGACGTCGACTTCGTCCCACCCACGCGCGCACATCTCCTCGCGCGACATAGGGAGCGGCGGCGTCGGCGAAGAACGAACCGGCCCCGCCTCGAGCGGTGGACAGGAATAGCTCGCCCCCGGTGCGTCGACGATGGGTAGCGAGCTCAATCCGCGCGCAGCCTGGTCGCTGAATGCCGGCGCAGCCTGACCGCCGAATGGTGGCGCAGCCTGACCAATCCCTCTCCCTTCCAGGGAGAGGGCAGGGTGAGGGTCAGACTGGGAAGCAAGATTCATCGCCAAAGCTCAAGGGCGCAAGCGGCACAAACAAAGAGGCTCGTTCACAGAGCACAGCCTGGCCATTCTATCCCGCCCGCCGCAGAGTCGATAGCCAGCGGCACGCGCGGCCAGAAGCTCGCGGACGCGACTCATTGGCTGATCTGGCAATTCGGTAACGCCTGTTTGAGCTGGGCAATCTGTGCGCTGGACGCGAGAGATCCATCGATGCGCAACGTTTCCAGTTTCCGCAATGTCGCGAGCGGGGATACGTCCGCGACCGCGGTACCCGTTAGGTCGAGCTTCTCGAGCGACTGTAATCCCGCCAAGGGCGAGATATCGGCCACCGGTGTCGACGAGAGGTCGAGTTCTCGCAGGCGCGCCAGCCCGACGAGCGGCGTAAGGTCCGTCACACTCGTTCGAGCGAGCTCCAAATTCCATAGAGCGTTGAGTGATGCCAGCGGCGCAAGATCACTGATCTGCGTCTGAGAAAGATTGAGTTGCTCCAACTGCACAAGCCCAGAGAGCGAGGAAACGTCCGCCAGAGGCAAGCCGCGGAGGCTCAGCCATTGCAGCTTGGTCAGCTTTTCTAGAACCGAGATATCCGTGACGCGCGTATCGCCCGAATCAAGCCCAATGAGATTCTCGCATCGAGCAAGAGGTGCAAGGTCGTGAACCGACGTCCCCTCGAACTGTAACCAACTAAGCCCTTCGTGGCCCGCAAGTGGAGAGAGATCGCTCACTTTCGTGCGGCTGGCGAGAACCTGATATAGCTGCGTCATATTCGCCAGGGGCGCGAGGTCGCTTACCTGTGTGTCTTCGATCGACAAGGCTCTCATCTGCCTGAGATTCGCAAGCGGCGCGAGATCCGCCACCTGCGTCTTGTCGAGCACAAGCCACTCCAGACGCACCAATCCGGCAAGGGGGCGAAGGTCGCTTACACCTGTTCCATCAAGGAGCAGCTCCTTCAGACTCACCACGCGCACAAGGGGCGTAACGTCCTGGAGCTGAGGGCTGTTAACGCTCAGCCAATAGAGCTTCCTGTATCCTGCCAGTGGCGACAGGTCGCTCACTGCGACCACGCGGAAATTGATTTCCTCGATGCTCGTGCAATGTTCAAGCAGCGACAAATCGGGCGGCGTTCGCTTCCAGCGGAAGTCGACGCTGCGAATTCGCTCGCCATAAACGCGGGACAGAGCATCGCGCCACCACGGCATCGGCCCCGCCGAGCCTGTGTCGTACAGGCCCGTAAGCCACGGATCGACGTCGCGGGCCCGCAGCTTTTCGGCAATTTCCCGCTCGTAGCGCGACTGGGCCTGCTCACGTGCCACCCAAGCCAGACCGACGGCCAGAATTGTGATGAAGGCAAAGAGCGATCGCAGGGTGTAAGAGCGGAACGAGCGCGCTGTCACAGAATTCGCTTGCACGCTGTTCATCCAGTTATTTGCTCCCGGGCGGGAGCCGCGGCCATGAACGAACGCCCGAATGAGATCCCCTATGCATTTATCTTACCGTTGACCCTGCCAAAAAGGCTGAAACCACCCTTTCCGATTGACGGTACATGTACAGACGGCGATATTTGTTCTTCGTCTCGCCCGCCGCCTTAGTGTTCGGTGCAGAAAGCCACTTTGCAGGGGAGCCTGTCCGCGATGATGCGATCCATGGAGCGATTCGAACGCACGAGGGCCAATCGGCGGCTAACAATCGCCTTACTCGCGATGACTTTCACTGGTGCCGTGCTCTCGACGGCACTCGCCAACGAGTCAGCCAAAGACGTCGCCGGACAAGCGCCCCAGCCAGCCCCCGTCGCGCCTGCCCGGTTCTTGTTCGCCCTCGACCTCGACGGCAAGCCGCACAACATCGGGGATGGCGACGGATATAAGGCACTGGGCCTCGTCTTCCTGGCGACCGATTGCCCGGTCTCGCGCGAATATGTGCCGACGCTCAATCGCCTGGCGGCGTCGCTCGCCGATCAGCCGGTGAAGTTCTACGGCGTCATCTCGGACGAGACGATCACCCGGGCCCAGGCCGTGAAGTTCCAAAAGGATTTCGATATCAAGTTCCCCGTGCTCTTCGATGCGTCGGGCGAGATTCTCGACGTCCTCGCCCCCACCAACGTGCCCGAGGCGTTCGTCCTCGACACGGCGGCCCAGGTCGCTTATCGCGGCCGGATCGACGACTGGTACGGCGAGCCGGGCAAGAAGCGCCCCCAGGCCACGACGCATGAACTGGCCGATGCGATCGCGGCGGTTGCCAGCGGCAAGCCGGTTGCAACCGCGCGCACCACGCCTGTCGGCTGCCCGGTTGAAAAGGTGGCCGGCGACGAGGAACTGGTCCCCACGTTCAATCGCGACATTGCTCCCCTGCTCTTCGCGCGCTGCGCCGAATGTCATCGGCCGGGCGAAGTCGCGCCGTTTTCCCTCCTCTCACACACCGACGCGGCCAAGCGGGCCAGCTTCCTGGCCACGATTTCGCGCAGCCGCAAGATGCCCCCGTGGACGGCCGAGTTGGGCCACGGCGATTTTTTCGACACGCGCCAGCTAACCGAAAAGCAGATCGCGCTATTGGAAGCGTGGGCCAAGGCCGGCGCACCCGAGGGGGCCGCCGACGATTTACCGCCGCAGCCGCAGTTCGCCTCGGGCTGGAAACTGGGTAAGCCCGACGTGGAGCTCATCGCGCCCGCCCCGTTCACCGTGCCCGCCGACGGGCCGGATATCTTTCAGCACTTCATCATTCCGCTCAACCTCGACGAAAACAAAACGGTCGTCGGTTGGGAGTTCCGCGCCGGTAACGCCGCGGTCGTCCATCACGCGATCCTGTTTCTCGACACGATGGGCGTGGGCCGCAAGCGCGACGCCGAAACGCCCGAGCCCGGCTATCAAACCTCGGGCTCGATCGGCATCCCCGTGGCCGGCATTGTGGGCGTGTGGACGCCCGGCATGATCCCGCGTTTCTTTCCTGAGAACATCGGCCTGCCCGTTAAGAAGAACGCCGATCTCGTCATCCAGCTCCACATGCATCCCAGCGGCAAGGAAGAAACCGATCAATCGCAGATCGCTCTGTACTTTGCCGACAAGCCAGTCGAGCGCACGATGGCCGGCGCGCCGTTGGTCGTTGGATCGCTGATGATCGACATTCCGCCCAACGCCCCGGATTACACGATCTCGTCGTCCGTGACGCTGCCGATCGACGTGACGTTGATCTCGCTTCTGCCGCACATGCACCTGGTAGGCAAGGAAATGAAGCTGACCGCCACCCTGCCCGACGGCGTGGTGAAATCGCTCGTGTGGATCAAGGATTGGAACTTCTACTGGCAGAACAATTACATGTACCGCGAGCCGGTGCGGTTGCCGCAAGGAACGCGACTGGACATCACCAGCCGGTACGACAATACGAGTGCCAACCCGCTGAACCCCAGCAATCCGCCCAGGCGCGTGCTGTTCGGCAACGGCAGCACGGACGAAATGTGCTTTGGCATTTTCCAGGTGTTGGCCGATCGCCGCAGCGACGAGCAAAAGATCGGCATGGCCCTGATGCAAAGCGCGTTCAAGCAATGGAACGAATCGCCGATCGACGCCGAGGGGCGCAAGCACATCCTGGACGAGGCCGGCAAGCTCTTTGGCACCGATGGCGGAACGTTGAACTCGCTGCTCAACGCCAGCCGCCGCGTGCCGCCGAAGCCGGCGGATAAGTAGAAGCTCGAGCTGCCGCACTCGCAGCAGCCCGGAGCGCCAGCGAGGGTTCTTCGCCCTGAAAACACTGCGCGTCCCTCGCTCGCGCTTCGGGCTAGTGAGACGACCGACTAGACCTTTTGCGCGACGATTCCTCGCGCCATGTCGTCGACCAGCCGCGGATCAAGCCGGCCCGGCAATAGCAGCCGCAAACGATCGCCCGCGGCCGCCATGCCGTAACGCACGGCGTCGATCACTTCGGCGCCGCGCTCGATCGCCACGGCCATGCCCGCCGCCAACGCGTCGCCGCAGCCGATCGGGTTAATGATGTTTTCAATCTTTGGCGGCAGTAATCGATACGCGTGGCCGGCGCTTGTGGCCAGCACCGCATCCTTGCCCGCCGTGACGACAACCCATTGGGCGCCGTCGCTGTTCAGGCGGCGCATGGCGGACAGCAACTCAGCCTCTGTGGAGAGTGTGCGGCCAAACGTTTTGGCCAGTTCCTCGCGGTTGGGTTTCACGACGAGCGGCCGGCATGGGAGCGCGGCCTCCAGCTCCGGTCCGCGCACGTCCATAACGGCTCGAGCTGGCGTGCGTTCGAGCAACTCGCGATAGAAACTGCTCGATACGCCGCCGGGCAGCGAACCGGTGAGCACGACGACCCCGGCCGACGCCGCTTCAACGGCAAACGCCTGAACACACGCGGCGAGCTCCTCTGTCAGTAACGATCGGGCATTTTCGACCAGTTCGGTCGTCGTGCCGGTCGCGCGATCGAGAATCGTCGTGCAAACCCGCGTCGGTTCGCGGCACGCTATCGTTCGTAGCGGCGCGCCCAAGGATGCGAATTCTGCTTCGATGGCCGTTCGTGCAGCGCCGCCCAAGGGCGCGATCGTGCGGCAGTCCGCCCCGAGATGCGCGAGGCCGATGCCGACGTTCAAAACCTTGCCCGAGCCGCACCAGTGCGCTTCGACCGCGCGATTCACCTCGCCCGCGGCAAATCGGTCGAATACCAGAATCTGCTGCCAGGCAGGCGATAATCCAGCGGCGACAATCACCACATGCGCTCCAGGATCGCCTGCAACTGCTCGTCGCTGATTGTTACGGGGTTGCCGTCCAGGCTGTTGCCGTGCGAGGCCCGCACGAGTGCCGGTATCTGTTCGCGCTGCACGTCGATATCGCGCAAGCGACGCGGCACGTTCACGGCGCGACACAATTCCTCGATGCGTGCCACCAGCGCATCAGCCGCCGCGGCGTCATTCGACCAGGAATCATTCCACACCAGGCGAGCAAGCTCGGCCATCGCATGCTCGCAATGGGGGCGATTCGTCACGAGCGCCGCCGGCAGCATCACGGCGCACGCTAACCCATGTCGCGTGCGTGCCAAGACACCCAGCGCCGCCGCCACGCCATGCGCCAGCCCTAAACCGGAGTTCGCCAGCGCCATGCCCGACAAGAGCGCGGCATGAGCCATGGCCTCGCGCGCGGCGCGATTCGTTGGT
Source organism: Pirellulales bacterium (assembly GCA_035546535.1). Taxonomy (NCBI): domain Bacteria; kingdom Pseudomonadati; phylum Planctomycetota; class Planctomycetia; order Pirellulales; species Pirellulales bacterium. The sequence goes on from DASZWQ010000003.1 coordinate 7,906, forward strand.
TCACTGACAGCCGTGACAATCGCCGGCACCGCGCGGCGCAGCCCTTCGGCCGCGAGCGCCCGGGCGATCGGTTTGGCGCGGCGCGAGATATAGCTTTCCAGGCATTGCGTGATGGCGTCCATGCCGCACGCCGCCGTGATCGACGCCGGCAGCGACACGCTCAGCTCGGGATCCACGAGCACCGCGCGCGGCACCATCAAGTCCGAGCGCAAGCTCTTTTTGAACGGCGGATCGTAGCTCGAGATGACTGCGTTCTTCGTCGCCTCGGTACCGGTGCCGCCAGTAGTGGGCATGGCCAACAGCGGTAGCGGAGAACGCGTGATTGCCAGCCCGCGCCCCACGCCTTCCAGATAATCGACGACGCTTGTGCCCGTGCCCTTGGTCGACGCGGTATTGGTGACCAGCGCGGCGGCCGCCTTGGCCAGATCGATCGTCGAGCCGCCGCCGATGGCGATCATCACGTCGCCCTCGGCGGCCTGCTGCTCGCGCAAGTGCGCGACCAGGCGATCGACGTCGGCGACCTCGGGCTCGTGCGAGGGCGCGTGAATCGCGACCGGTGCGAGGCCCGCCGCCGATAGAGATTTCGCAATCTCGTCCACCGCGCCCGTGGCACTCAGCGTGCGCGAGCCCGACACGACGAACGCCCGGCGCTCGCCCAGCGTGCGCGCGATTTTGCCAACTTCGCAGCGCTGCCCCCAGCCAAAGGCGATGCGCGGCGGGGCCAGGAAGTCATACCCAGCGGAAAGCACATCAAAAGGCGTGGCAGCCATGCTCGACAATCAATCCTTACGTGCGGTGTCGTTCGCTTTAGGTGCCACTTCGAACGTCCTCGGACAGATTATCCGTTGTTCGTTTTTTGCACTGGTGGGGCAAGCCACCAGTGGCACCCCATTCTCGCAGTCGATGCCTACGGTCACCGTCCGCCAGCGGCAGGTTCATCCTTCGCGATCGGCTCCAGCTTCAAATTCTTGAAGCGCACTTCGGTCGCGTCGCCCGCGTGCAGTTGCAGGGCGAAGATGCCGCGCGGCACGCCGGAATTGTCCGTGAAGTCGACGCATGGCTGACCGTTGATCCACGTGCGAATGTGGTTTCCGTCGGCCACGATCTCGTAGTGATTCCACGCGCCTGGCTTCACGAACGCTTCGCCCGATTGGTCCCACAAGAGGCCGCGGCGATTCTCCTCATATAGCTTTCCCCACCAGCCGGGGCCAACGTCCGCCTGATAGCCGCGCATCTCTCCCTCGGGCAAGGCCTCGCTGCGAAACTGAATGCCGCTGTTGCCACGGTTATCGAGAAGCTTCACGTCGAGCGACAAGCGGAAATTCTCGGCCGTTATGTCGCTGCGCAGGAATTCGTTTCGCGCGAGACCCGAGGTCTGGCCGACAATCTCGCCATTCTCGACGCGCCACAGTTTGTCGTTGCCTTGCCAACCGGCAAGATCGCGGCCGCTAAAGAAATTCTGTGCGTTCTCGGCCGTCAATAGCGCCGGCACTTGTTCCGGGCTGGCCAGGTACGCGACCAGCGAGCGCACTTCATGATCCGAGAGAGGCTTCCAAAGATCGTCGGGCATCATCGATTTCGGGCTGAGCGTCCGTTCGTCGATTTCCCCCTTGGGCACGACGACGGTTTCGTTGGCCGTGACGAGCGTTACGGCGTCGTTATCTTCGCCGCGCACGATGCCGGTCAGCACGCGGCCATCACTGGTGGCGATGACGGTCGTCTGATAGTCCTTGCCCACCAGGGCGCTCGAATCCAATACGTTCGAGAGCACGTAATCGAGGTTCGCGCGATTCGACCCGGTCAGCTCCGGACCGACCTTGCCGCCCGTCCCGAACAGGGTGTGGCATTGCTGGCACGTCTTGGCGAAGACCGTACGCCCGAGCGCGGCGTCGGGCTTTTGGCGACGATTTCCGATGATCTTCTTGTAGTACGCGATCATCTCCTGTTTATCCTCGTCGGTATCGCGCACCGTGCCCCAGGCTTCGTTGATCTTCTTATCGAGCGCGGCGTTCTTCAGGTTGTGCAACTGACGCACCAGATCGGCCGACAAATCGGCGGACGCGACCTGCTTGGAAGCGACCGCGTCGAGCAGCGCATTGGCATAGTCGACACGCGAGCTGAGCGTCGCCAGCGCGTCGCGCCGCTCGACGGAATTCAGCTTCGCATATACGGCCAGAATGGCGGCCGCCGTTTTCGGATCGTCGTACTGTGCCAGCCCACGCAGCGCCGCCGAGCGCATGCCGGCATCGTCGAGCAAAGCTTGCAACGTCGGTGCCAGCTTCGGATCGCGCACTTTCAAAAGTCCGGCCAGCGCGCCTTGCCGCTGCTCGAGCGCCGCATGAGAATCCGCGACGAGCGCGCGCATGTTGTCGACGGCAGTGGCATCGCCAAACGTCGCCGCCAGCGCCATAGCTTGCGCGATCGTCCCCGCATCGCCCGATTGCTTGATGCGTTTCAGCGCATCGGGCCACGTTTTCGGCATCTCGACTTGTCGTTTGCCGCGCAGCGCTTCAGTCACCCCGGCCACGAGCGCCGCGTGCGAGGCCTTATCGTCGCGCGAAGAAATCGCGCCGACGACCAAGGCCAGTGCCTCGGGCGTGCCCAGTGCGGCCACGCGTCGGGCCATGAACGTCGCCAATTGGGGAATCTGGCCATCGAGTGCAAGCTGCAAAGCGCGCCCGGCGTCGACGATCGCCAGGGGCTCGGCCGCGTACCAGATCATGAGCGGCAAGTTGTGATCCTGCGCGTCTTCGCCGTGCCGGGCCAGGCGGCTGACGACCTCCCAGCGATCCGCCGGCGCGATCCGCCCGGCTGCCGAAGCGAGATACCGGCGCACGACCGGCGAGGAATCTTGCTCGGCCAGTTTTTGAAACGTCGCAAGTGAATCGGGCGACGGCTGCCGGTCTTCGCAGGCAAGCTGAATCGTCCAGGCGCGCACGTACGGATCGTCGTTCGCGAGTCCGCGCGCGACGAGTGTTTCGTCGAGCATGCCCGCCGCGTGCAAGGCCCACAGGCCGCGCAGACGCCGCGTACCGTCGGCATGCGCAAACGCCATGTCGATCAGATTCTTGCGCGCGTCTTCGTCTTTTAAGCCACGTTCTTGAATCACGCGCCGCGCGTGGCGCACGTGCCAGTCGTTGCGGCTCAACAGCAAATTGACCAGCTCGCCGTCGCCCAAACGATTGATTTCAACCGGCGCGGGCCGATTGTCACCGTAGCTGATCTTGAAGATGCGGCCGTTCGAGCGATCGTGCCCTTCGACGTTTCCGTGATGGCACTGGTTGCGATCATACCAGTCGATCATGTACATCTGCCCGTCGGGACCGTACTGCAGATTGATGATCTGTGACCAGCTATCGTTCGCGAAAAGAAAATCGGGCGAGCGGTCACCGTCGTACCCGCTGCCGCGCGGCGCAAGCTGATCGACGTTCAGCCGCGCGCCGTGAATATTGTTCATGAAGAGCCGGCCGCGATATTCCGCGGGCCAGGCATCGCCGAGATAAAGCATGGCGCCCGCATGCGCGTGACCGCCACCCGCCGCGTCGGAGCGGTTGTTGCCCGAGTGGGGCGTGGCGCCGATCCAGTGCCGGTGCTTGGCGACGGTCTTGATGTCGTCGTAGGTGAACTTGTTGTAGTGTTGCCCGGCCTGCCGCTCGTAACGCCCGCCTTGAATGATGTGATAAAGGTGCGGGATCACGCAGGCCGTGATGAAGGCTTGCCCCTGGTCGTTGAAATCGATGCCCCAGGGGTTACTCGTCCCTTCGGCGAAGACTTCGAAAACGTGCTTCTTCGGATGATAGCGCCAGATGCCGGCATTGATCTGTGTGCGTTTTTCTTTGGGCGTGCCCGGCTTGCCGACGTTGGAGAAGGTGAAGACACCGTGGCAGCCGTACAACCAGCCATCAGGCCCCCACGTAAACGTGTTCAGCGTCTCGTGCGTGTCTTGATACCCCCAACCGTCGAGGAGCACTTGCGGCGGGCCGTCGGGCCGATCATCACGATCAGCATCGGGAATGAACAAAAACTCAGGCGCCGCGCCGACCCATACGCCGCCAAAACCGATTTCCAAGCCGCTGACGAGGTTCAGATTCTCGGCGAACACTTTACGGTTGTCGAAGTGACCGTCGCCGTCGGTGTCCGAGAAGATCAGAATTCGATCGCGCCCTTTTCCCTCGGGCGCGCGCATGGGATAGGTATATGCTTCGGCCACCCACAGCCGGCCGCGGTCGTCGATCGCCTGGGCGATCGGTTGCTGCACGTCGGGTTCGCCCGCGAAAAGCGTGACCCGAAAACCGTCGGGCACGGTCATCGCCCGGGCGGCGGCCTGCGGATCGAGCCCGGCGTGCGCGTAAACGTCCAGCGGTTGCGGGCCCGCGCGATCCGGAATATCGGGTTTCGTTTCGTGCAGGCGGAAGTCATCGAAATTGATGTGCCCCCAGCCGGCCGAGCTTTCGTCCACCAATCGCACAAACGCATCCTGACCGATGTGCGCCGTGAGATCGACAACGACCGGCTTGAGATTCTCAGTGTCATCGCCCGAAATCTGATAAACGATCTTTTTCGAATCGTCACGCACGATTTCCACGCGCGACGTGGGGCTCGAACCGCCCGCGATCAGGAAGCTGGCAAAAGGGCGTGTCACGCGGAAGGCGCGCGAGGTCAGCGTCCCTTGCGGCTTGTCGCCGGCGACTTCGTACGTCCCGACCCAGAAACTTCCGGCGTGATTGCTGCGCATGTCCGCGCGGCGGGCGTGTACGGTGTCGTCCTTGACTGGCTGACCAGTGAACGCGTCGCCCGTCGCTTGCCAATCGCGGAGGTTGCCGGTCTCGAAATCGAAATTCAGCGGCTGCCCTTTTTGGTCCGTAGGAAGCTGCCCATCGGCTCGCGCGGCGGCAACGTCTGCGGCCGTTGCCGAACGAAAGTTGCCGCTTGGGGCCAACAGGCCGGAAAGAATCATCGCAAGAAAAGGCGCTACGCGTACGAGCCGATGCGTCATGTGTCAACTTCCCGGAGTATCGTTTTGAAGCGTGCGAATATTCGAGGCGCTGAAGGGACCGCTTAGCCGTTCCCAAGGCCCGGAACGGCCCTCCTAGATTAGCACAGGCGACGGCGAAAATCGCGAGTCCACGGCCGCGTGGTGTGCGCAAAAAAACACCGCGTCCCTCGCGGGTAGCGCGGTGTTTCTATTGGTGGGTTCCGCAGCAGCTCGCTTAATTGCCGCTGGGCAGCTTACCCTGCGACAGCAAGTCACCGAAGGTCGGCGAGCTGGGATCGTCGGGGTTCGACTTTTCCTTGGCAACGGTCTCGAGCGCGGCCTTGATCTTTTCGACGTTCTTGGCGTCTTCCTTCTTATCCAGCAGCTTGTCGAGCGCCTTGCCGTAGGCGTTGCGGACCTTCTTGTCTTCCTTGCCTTCGGCGTTCTTGCCGTGACAGATCAGGCAATTGGCTTTCTTGGCGGCCGCGACGAATTCCTCGTTCTTCGAATTCTTCACGTACAGCTCGTCGAACTCCTTCTTGAACGGTGCAATCGCGAGCGCCGTGTTGATTGTCGAGCCGACCACAATGGCTGCGGCCACTAGCGTCAGTGCAAACTTCGTCATGCGCACTACTCCCAATTTCTCGCTGAGGTTTTTCGCCCCGGACGGCGCCACGCGGCTCGCCCTGGCTAAGGTCTTGCTACGGCTTGAAGTACGTTCGAACGGCCAACATCGACCGGCGACAAACAAATAGCCGCGAAACGAGCTCGCTGCTTGGGCCTGTCGCAGTTCGTGCCCATCGCAAGTTGTGCCTGGGCACCCTGCTGGCGGCGGTCGGTCTCGGGCGGGCGTCCGCCACAAGCGGACGTGAGACCAGGCGGTAGGGTTCGTCCATCCTTGACCGCTACGCAACAGTAAAACCCCGGCAATCGACAGTGTCAAGTATACCGGAATCCGGCAGTGGCAATCTTGAATCCAGATCTCTCGGGAATGACACGCTTTTCCGCGTGGGACGGGGGCACGAAAGATACCAACTGGCGAGGTGCCTTCCAGGCAGCGGTGACGCGCGGTGGTGCCCATCACTCCGTGGAAACCCGCTTCGAACCACGTCCGATACAACTGGGCAGGGCCGCTCATTCGTTCGCGGTGAAAATCAAATGCTAGGCTTTTAGAAATACAGCGTCACCGTGCGCGGAGAAAGACCATGCGCTGCATCGCTGGCGTCGTCCTCTTTGTCGTCCTGTACTTCGGCAGTTGCTGGCTGCTTGGCGAGGCCGTGCGTATCACAACGATCAGGAACGATCCACGACATTCGGCCTGGGCCGGCCAAAGTGCAAAGGCCGCCGTGCTCAAGAAGTATCACGCGCTTGTGGCCGTTGGCGCAGGGCTGGTATCCATTGCCGGCTGTGCCCTTCCGACCATACTCGCCAACCGTCGTCATGACGAGTGGTATCAATAGGTGCCTGCAAGGGCACCGCGGGCGTTATCGCTCGCCGCTCGCCCGAGGCATCGGCCGCTCCAGCTCGCGTACGCCGAGCAAAGGAAGCGGCTCGGCCGGCAGGTCGGGCAGACGACGCGAGTCCATGCCCACGTCCCCCATATCGCTGGCCTCGTAGGGACCGCCAGGCCCGCGTAATCGATCGGCCAACACAAAATCCTCGCGGCGCAGCGCGCTCGCCGGCCGATCGTCCGCCGCGCCGCGCTTCCAGATGCGTTCCTGGAGTCGCAGCAGATTGTCCCCCTGGCCCATCTGCGCTTGCCACTGCGCTTCGGAAACCAGCCGCGGCGCGTTCGAGGCGTTCGTGTCAACCAATTGCCAAAAGACGGAAAAGCCCTGGCAAAAGTTGCGGTCACCGCTCCATTGGAATTGCTGCTCGAGCATCGCCGTGCGTTGCGGGCCGCGCTGCTCGACCAACGGTGAGCCGCGGGTCACCAGGAAGCTATTGGCGCAGCTCACTTCCGTTTTCAGCAGATAGGGGACGTCGCTCGCGGCGAGGAGTCGAATCAGGCCATCGTTCGCGACCGCGGTCAGATGATTCAGCCGGATTTCCACGCGCTCGCCGGGCGGCGGCGACGAGGAACTACCCTCGGCCAGCAGCAGAGAATCGGAAACGGCCAACAGCCCGTTGTCCCAATCCAGCGCCAGCGGCTGCGCATCAGCCGAGTGGATAAAGACCGCCTCGCCGCGTGCGATGCAGTTTTGCAGGTCGAGATTCAACGGATGAATCTGCGGCGATTCGGGCGTCTTCATCATGGTGTCAAGCCCCGGCGCCGCCTTCACGTCGAAGAACGACACGTTGTCGTGATAGCCGCTCCCTGCCGCGCCCGGGTTGCGAATCGTGAGCGAGCATCCCTCGAACCGCAATTGTTCGGCTTGCCGCGTTTCGAAGAGCGACCAGCCATCGGCGGTCGCCTCGCGCGCAATATCCAAAAGCAGGCCGACGTTCAAAAACGTCAGTCGACCGCCCGTCACATTGATCATGCTGCGTCCAAAGACGCCGGGCCCAAACTGCGCCGGCCGAAAGGCCAGCACGGGACGAAAACCTGCCCCGGCGCGAATCGTCAATCGCAGATTGGCAAGTTCCAGTGGCTCTTGTTCGCGAACCCCATTGAACTGCAACTCGATCACGTCGTTGTTCTTGGCGGCGCTGCAGGCCGCCTTCAGGCTGGCGAATTGCTTGCGCTCGCCCCCTTCGACCGAGAGGATCGCCACGCCGCCGGACGGCACAGCGGGCGCCGCGCTGCCGGGTTCGGGCACGCTCACGACGGTGGGCGCGGCGGGGGCCTCGGCGGCTCGCGCTTGCGACGAACGGACATCGGAGTTTCGCGTTTCCGTAGCGGCCACGTCCGCATTGTCCGCGGCGCTGCGAACCGCCGCTGACCGATTTGCGGCACGTTCATTGCCCGTCACGGGCGTATTAGCATTTTCCGCAACTCGCGGGATGCGGCTCGTCGGTCGGTCGACCGTGGACGAATCGTCACCTTTGCCAGCCACGGCGTCGGGCATTACGACCGCGGCATCATCGGCGTTCGCTTTCTCGGCAGCGATCTTCTCGTCGATGGGCTGTCCTGGGGCCTGGCTTTGAACGGACTCTTCCGCGGCGCGGGTTTCGCGAGATGTCGACGGATTCTCGAGCGAGCGCCCGCCCGCCACCGCGACGTCCGCGGCGCGCGCTTTAGGGCCGTCGACCGGAATCACATTCGCGGGCGGGGTGGCGCGCGTGACACCCACGCGCGGGTCTTCGGGATTCGTAAGTCCTGGCGGCGCCGAAGAGGAACCGAACCATTCCACGCCCAGCACGATCAGTACCAGGGCCGCGACGGGAGCAATCCAGGGAAGATGTCGCTCCCAGAACGCCAGCCCTTGCTGCGGCGCGATCCAGAATTGCCCCGTCGTCACGGGCCGCAAATCGAGCCGATCGGCCACGACCAACAGCTCGGCGATCAACTCGCCCGGCTCCTGAAAGCGCTGCCGTGGATCCTTGGCGAGCATGCGCCGCAAAAGCGCCGCGATTTCGTCAGGGATCTCGGGATTGATCTGCCGCGGGTCGGGAACTTCGTCGGCCTGGTGCTGCAACAACTTTTGTAACACGGTCCCTTCGGGGAACGGCGGCCGGGCCGTGAGCATGTAGTACAGCGTGCAGCCCAAGGAATAGATGTCGCTGCGAACATCGGCCATGCGCGGATCGCGGGCCTGCTCGGGCGAGATGTAATCGAACGTCCCCAGCGTCACGCCGCTGGCCGTGAGATCGTCGTTGGCGGTGCGGGCGTGCAGTCGGGCCAGCCCCATATCGACCAGCTTCGCCCGACCTTCCCCGGTGACGATGATGTTCGACGGTTTGATATCGCGGTGAACGACGTTCCGCTGGCAGGCGTGCGTCAACGCCTCGGCAATCTGCAGCGTGAAACTGACGGCGTCGCCGACGGACAGCGAACCCTGCCGCTCGACCAGGTCGCGGATGTTCTCTCCCCGGATGAACTCGAAGACGATGAAGTTCAGTCCCTGGTCTTCGCCGACGTAATAGACCCGCGCGATATTCTGATGGTCGAGTCGGGCCGCCGACTGGGCCTCGACATGGAAGCGGCGGCGCGTTTCGTCGTCGGCCCCCTGGGCCCGGGAAAGAACCTTCAGTGCCACCTCCCGATCGAGCATCGTATCCCGCGCGCGGAACACGGCTCCCATGCCCCCTCCGCCCACGTATTCCAAGAGCTCGAAGTGCCCCAGCCGGTCGCCGGCCACGAGCTTGCCAAATTCAAACAGTGGAGGTCGCGAGCCATCGGCCGTCGGCTGCAATGGGGGCCGATCAGAAATTACCGTGCGGTCGTCGGCATGCGGGGGGCTGGAGGCAGGCGCAGGCGGACGCTCACCGCCCGGCGACATGGCGTCGCCCGGCGAAGTGATTCGCACCTCGCTGGAACTCGATTGACTCATGCGGCCCTGCATCCGTCGGGGTAATCGTGCAGCATGTTTAAGGGCCAGGCTTTCAATCACGACTCAGATGCGCCGGAAAGGAGAAGCGCAACGAATCGTTGGTCGGAACGAACGTCCGAAGGACAAGAGCGGCTGGCCATGTCTCCGTACAACTGACCATGATAGTTGAAGGGCTTGCAAGCCGTCAAAAAAAGGTGTCCCTGGGCTGCCGTTACAGGTCGCGAGGGGACCAATCATTCGGATTTCAGACGGCCAGGGGTGAAAAACCGATAGCGTGCGAACTTCGTTGCCGACCTAAATCGCGGCACCTATACTGGCCGCACACCTGGCCGCCGTCGGCGGATTCGTCGCCTCGCCCTCTTTTTCTGACGGCGCCTCCCGTGCTCTGAAAGGACCTCCTATGTCTCGCCATTTTGATCGACGTCAATTTCTGGCCACCTCGAGCGTTGCGGCCGCGGGCGCCCTGTTGCCGGTCACCCGTTTTGCCAAGGGGGCTGCCGCCAAGGAGCCGCTTTACACCATCTCCCTGGCCGAATGGTCGCTGCACAAGACGCTGTTCGGGGGCAAGATGAACAACCTCGAGTTCCCGGCCGCGGCCAAGAACGATTACGGCATCGATGCCGTCGAGTACGTGAATCAGTTCTTCAAGGACAAGGCCAAGGACACCGCTTACCTTTCCGAACTCAAGCAGCGAGCCGCGGACCTGGGGGTGCAGAACGTCCTGATCATGATCGACGGCGAGGGATCGCTGGGTGATCCGGATGAAGACAAACGCAAAAAGGCCGTCGAGAACCATTACCCCTGGATCGAGGCCGCCAAGTTCCTCGGCTGCCATGCCATCCGGGTCAATGCCGCCAGCAAGGGGAGTTACGAAGAGACGCAGAAGCTGGCTGCCGACGGCCTGCGGCGGGTTTCCGAATTTGGCCGCGATCACGGCATCAATGTAATTGTCGAGAACCACGGCGGGCTCTCCTCGAACGGTCAGTGGCTGGTCGGAGTGATCAAGGCGGTCAACCTGCCGAATTGCGGAACCTTGCCCGACTTTGGCAATTTCCGCGTCTCGGCCACCGAGATGTACGACCGCTATAAGGGGGTCACCGAGCTCATGCCTTTCGCCAAGGCCGTTAGTGCCAAGAGCCACGACTTCGACGAGCAGGGGAACGAGACCAAGACCGACTACAAAAAGATGATGAAGATCGTCATCGACGCCGGTTACCACGGCCGGGTAGGGATCGAGTATGAGGGGGCCAAACTCTCCGAGCCCGACGGGATCAAGGCCACGAAGAAACTGCTGGAACGGGTCCGGGACGAGTTGGCCGGTTAAGCGGGGGGCGGTTGCGACGGGTCGCTAGGCCGTACCGCCATCGATCGACAAAGCCGCACCTGCGGTGCAGCCGTTCGACGGGCCAGAGCGCACCTGCGGTGCAGTCGTTCGACGGGCCAGGGCGCACCTGCGGTGCAGCCGTTAAGCATTCTGCGCGTTTTGCCAGGCCGTTTGGTTTGGGGGCGCGGGGCATGCGGCTTTCTTGATTCTTTTCAAGCGATTCGGAGGGGACACTCTGGAAATGGGAAAAGTGGCTTTGCACAACATTTAGGCAGAGCATCCGATGCCCGCTCGGAGGCACCCCTGCCCAAAAAACGGGCGATCGCTCTAAGTGCTAGCGATGAAGCGACATCCGTGCAGTGCTTGACCTGCTGTGATGATGAGGGCGAACCGGCGGCCAGAGGGGCCGTCGACGGAAAGGATTCGTTTGCCCCGACGTAGGAGATAGGACGCGATGATGACCAAAGAGCAGGAGGTTCTGCGTGTTGCCGATGAAATGTTTCAACAGAGCCCCGATTGGGTGACCTTCTTTCGCGAGATCCTTGGACTGGAGGGCGTGGTCCGCCGGGCCTTCCCCTCGCCCGAGTTGCTGAGCCGCTTCGAGCAGAGCGCGGAATATGGAGAAATTCAACAGCGGCTGGCCAAGCTCCGCGCCCGCGGCGACTTCTTTGCCAGCTCGCGCGAGCCGACGCGCGTGATCACGGTCCGCCTGCCGAAGAGCCTGCACGAGTCGCTCCGTGCCGAGGCTCACGAGCGGCACACCAGCATGAACAAGCTCTGCATCTCGAAGCTCTTGCAGATGGTCGACGGCGACCTGGTGCCGGTCGACGCCTGACGGGCCCGCGGGGAATCATCTCCTCGGGCTGCCAGTAACCGCTTGCATCGAACCGGTCAAACCGGGGTGAACGAAAAGAACGGGTTCGGAGTGGACTTGTAAGCCGGGTTCTGTCCCCGTCGTGTCCCGCGAGGGGCACGACGGGGGATGGCCATTTCTCTAGGGCGCCGATTGCTCGGCGTCTCGAGCGGCCTACCCGGAAGTCATGACGGCCCGGACGTTCCGTGCGCGCCGTGCAGCTTGCGCTGCGCGACGCGACTGCTTCCTGTTTGGCCTTGCACCCGGTGGGGTTTGCCGAGCCAGGCCGGTCACCCGGCCTGCTGGTGAGCTCTTACCTCGCCGTTTCACCCTTACCGCGTCGAGCAAGCTCGCCGCGGCGGTTTACTTTCTGTTGCACTTTCCCTGGCCTCGCGGCCGGTGGGTGTTACCCATCACCGTGTCCGTGGGTGCCCGGACTTTCCTCCCGTCGCTGGGGCGCGCCGGGCCCGAAGACCCTGCGCGCCAGCCACGACCGGCGGCCATCGGGTCCACTCCGAACCCATCTCTAATACGATAACCGCGGGAGGAAGAGTAGTCAGTAGTCGGTAGCCAGTAGTCAGCGGAGGCCTGCGCCAGTTCCGTATCAACTGACTACTGGCTACCGCCTACCGACTACTGCCCCCTGCCATGTGTCGCGCCGCTGGAATTCGGCGTCGAGCGCCTGCCGCAGCGACGGCTTGTCGAGGCACCAGGAGGGGGCCACCAGGTAGTCGGGCGGCACCTCGCCGCTGACCCGCTCCACGACGCACTCTGGCGGAAGCAGTTCCAGGAAGTCGACGACGGTGGCGATGTACTCGTCGCGATCCATAAGTCGCACGTGGCCGGCCGATACCCAGTCGGCCAGCGGCGTCCCCTTCACGGCGTACAAGTTGTGGATCTTTACGGCGTCGAAACGCAGGCGCGCCACCTCGCGGGCCGTGGCCAGCATATCCTCGCGCGATTCCCCCGGCAGGCCGAGCATCACGTGAGCACACAGCTCGAATCCGCGCCCCAGGCAGCGAGCGACCGCCTCGACCGTGGCGGCATGGCCATGTCCGCGGTTCATCCACGCCAGCGAGCGGTCGTGCTTCGTCTGCAGACCAAGCTCCAGGGATAAATAGCTCCGCGCCGCCAGCTTCGAGAGCAGGTCCAGGACCTCGTCCGGAAGACAATCGGGCCGTGTGCCGATCGCCAGACCAACAACTTGCGGATGGTCGAGCGCCTCTTCGTAAACCTGCGCCAGGCGATCGACCGGCGCGTAGGTGTTCGTGGCCGGCTGAAAATACGCCAGAAAATGATCGACTTCGTAACGCCACTTCAGCCGGCGAATGCCTTCGTCGAGCTGAGCCCGGATGGCCCCACGTGGCACGCGGCGGCTGGGGCTGAAACTACGGTTATCGCAAAAGACACAACCGCCGGTCGCGACCGTCCCATCCACATTGGGGCATGTGAAGCCGCCGTTAAGGCTGACTTTTTGGACACGATGCCCGAAACGGTTGCGCAAGTAATGATTAAGCGTAAAATAACGAAGCCCGGCGGCGCGCCAGTCGGGTAAGAGAGAGGGGCACATAACGGCGGATTATTGACGCATTTCGCGGGGCTGCATAGACTCAAGGCGTAATGCTTTAAGTGTTTTTATACCAAGTCCTTCGCGTCGAGCATCCTGCGAAATGTATGGCGAATTGATTCCGCTTGGCGGTGGCGACACGATTCCGTTGCGGAAGAAAACGTTGCTTGTCGGGCGTCGTGAAAGCTGCGACATCGTCTTGCGATTCCCCAATGTCTCGGCTCACCATTGTCAGTTGCAGATCGACTCCGGCTACTGGTACGTGCGCGACCAGAAGAGCCGCAACGGTCTGAAGGTCAACGGCACGCGCACCACGGAAAAGCGGCTCGACCCAGGCGACGTGCTCAGCATCGCCACTCACCGTTACACGGTTCAGTACTCGCCGGCCGACCTGGGGGCCGTTGGTCCTCCGCCTAGTCCCGGCGCTCCGAACAGCGAGATTTTCTCGAAATCGCTGCTTGAGCGGGCTGGACTGTCAAAGGAAAAAGGGCCGGCCAAGGACCGTTACGACGTAACGAATAACGAAGCCGGCCAGATCAAGGACTTCAATAAGCCCATTTGAGTTCTTCCGCCTGATGAAACTCCTTCTGCCGCTACGCTGTTTCTCGCGTTGCCTGCAGTTCTCTCCCTCGGCATCTTTGCGTGTCTCCGGCCGGCGCATGGTCCGGTCGCGTCTGCTTCCCGCTGGCGGCCGTACCTTGTGCCGCTCCTTTCGTGCTCTCTTGGGGTAATGCCGCGCGCCGCATGGCCAAAAAGAAAAAAATTCGCACCGAGTTCCGCAAAAACCGGGTAACCCGGGCCAGGTCCTCAGACTGGACGAAGCGGTTCCATACCGACGACGTGCGAGAGGATCAGGCGGTGCGCGGAGAGCGCATCAGCGGTCGCGGTGAACTCACCCGCAAGCGCACCATACTGGTCGACGATCTGGCGACCGAGCAAGCCGAGGGCGAAACGGTGTTGGGCGTTGACGCCACCACTTGTCTCGCCGGACGTGTTCTCTCAGTGCAAGGCCTGGTCAGCACCGTCCAAGCCGGCGACGGCCAGCTCTATCAGTGCGCGACGCGACGCCTGTTGAAAACGCTTAGCACCGATCAGCGCCATGTCGTCGCCGCGGGCGATCGCGTGCTGTTTCGTCCTTCGCCCGGTAACGAGGGAATCATCGAGCGCGTCGACCCTCGGTATGGCGTCCTGAGCCGCGCCACGCGCGGCCGCCAGCATGTGCTGGTGGCCAACGTCGATCAACTGCTGATCGTGGGTAGCGCCGCCGAACCGTATTTGAAGCCGAACCTGATTGATCGCTTCCTGGTCAGCGCCGCCAAGAACAAGATCCGTCCTCTGATCGTTATCAATAAGGTGGACCTGGTCGATCGCGCCACGCTCATGCCGATCGTCGGTGTCTACAGCCAGATGGGATATCGCACATTGTTCGTCAGCGCGCGAACCGGCTTCGGGGTCGATCGTTTGCGCCGCGCTTTGGCCGGGTGCGCCACGGCCGTGGCTGGGCAAAGCGGCGTCGGCAAGTCGTCACTCTTGAACGCCGTCGAGCCCGGCTTTGGCTTGCGCGTGGCCGAGGTCAGCGAAGAAACGCAAAAGGGCCGTCACACTACGACCACCGCGCGACTACTGCCGCTAGCTGCTGGCGGTTACGTCATCGATACGCCAGGCATCCGGCAATTCCAACTGTGGGACGTCATTCGCGAAGAGGTCGCCGGGTACTATCGCGATATCCGCCCGTTCGTCAGCAAGTGCCGCTTTCCTGACTGCACACACACGCATGAGGCGGATTGCGCGGTAAAGGATGCCGTCGCCGACGGATGGCTCGACGCGCGCCGCTACGAGAGCTATTGCCATCTGTTCGCGGGCGATATGGATTCCTGAGATGCGACAACAGACTGCACAGCGCGACCACACGGAAAACCTGCGCGTGGCGTTATCTCCCGCGAACCGCCATGCATATCCGCTTGTCCTCCCGCATAGGTCCTGTCGCGCGCGTCGCGAGGTCGCCGGCGCACGTATACTTCGGTGGGGCGCAGCTGCCCGGGCTGCCGGCATTATCGGATCGCTTCGGATTGCACATTTCCCAACTTCTTCGAAGGGCTCCCGCACATCGTGAAAGAAATGTATCGTTCGGAGACCGTCGTCAGCGAAGCGGCGGTACTGGTCGGCGTCGTGTTGCCTTCGCATCAGTTTCCCGGCGCGCCGTTGGAAGAACTCGAAGGTCTGGCGAAAACGGCCGGGGCGCGCGTCGTGGGTCAACTGACCCAGCGCCGCGAAACGCCCGACAAGACGACCTACCTGGGCAAAGGCAAGGTCGAGGAGCTGCACCAACTGGTCGAAAGCGCCGATGCCGACGTCGTCGTCTTCGACAACGATCTCTCGCCCGCTCAGACGCGCAACCTGGAAAAGGCCACGGGCACAAAGGTGCTCGACCGCACCGAGCTGATCCTCGACATCTTTGCCAGCCGCGCGCAAACGCACGAGGCGCGCCTGGCCGTCGAGCTCGCGCAGCTGCAATACTCACTGCCGCGATTGAAGCGGATGTGGACCCACTTGTCGCGCTTGAAAATGGGCATCGGCATGCGCGGTCCGGGTGAAAAACAATTAGAAGTCGACCGCCGCCTGGTCGAGAAGAAAATCCACGACCTGCGCACCGAGCTCTCGACGATCCAGCGCCGCAAGGAGCGCCAGGTCGCCGCCCGACACGATCGTATGACGGTCTCGCTGGTAGGTTACACCAACGCCGGCAAGAGCACGCTGTTGAACATCCTTACCGGCGCGGACGTGTTGGCCGAGCATAAATTGTTCGCCACGCTCGACACGCGCACGCGCCGCTGGCAACTTCCCGGCTGGGGACCGGTGCTGTTGAGCGACACGGTCGGATTCATTCGCGACTTGCCGCACCATTTGATCGCCAGCTTCAAGGCAACACTGGAAGAGGCGCGCCAGGCCGACCTGCTACTACACGTGGCCGACGCCAGCAGTCCCGCCGTGTACCAACAGATCGCGTCGGTGTACGGCGTGCTCCAAGAGCTGGGGATCGAAGAAAAGGACACGCTCTTGGTCCTGAACAAAGTCGACGCGCTCTCGAATCGCGCACAGCTCGACGGGCTACTCGCGCGTTATCCGAACGCGATTCCCATCAGTGCCCGCCGCAAGGACGGCCTGGCACAATTGGCCGGGCGAACGAGCGAAGCCCTGAGCCGTGGCTTTCTCGACGTTGATGTCGAGACCGATGCCGCGAACGGCCGACTGCTGGCCTTTCTCGCCGCCCATGCCGAGGTCCTGTCGCAACAGTACAACGACAGTCGGGTGACGGTACACTGCCGCATCCCGCAGCAGCACCTGGGACCGATCCGCGATTGGGCCACGAGCATTCGCCCCCATGCGACAGAAGGTAACGGTCATATCGAGAAACAAGCTATTGTTCGTGGCACCGTCGAGGACGTCGCCTGAACGAGCTCCCCGGAACGGGAATCGCATTCCTTGTCACGTCGCGCCATCGAAGGTTGTCGAACGATAGTCACAGGTGCCACGAGCGGCATCGGCCGGGCCTTGGTGCTGGAACTTTTGCGCAAGCGCGCGCATGTCATCGCCACGGGCCGGCGCAAGGAGCGGCTGACGGCGCTCGTGGGCGAAGCCGCCGCATTGCCCGGCATGCTGGAAATCGTGGCCGGCGATATTACCGAGGCCGCCACGCGCCAGGCTTTGATGGCAACAGCCGCTGAGCAACTGGGGGGACTCGACGCGCTCGTCAATAACGCCGGCGTCGGCGTCATTCGCGATTTCGCGCAATCCGAGCCCACGCAACTGCGCCAGGTGATGGAAGTGAACTTCTTCGCGGCCGTCGAACTCTCGCGCGCTGCCCTGCCACTATTAATCGCGGGCCGGAAGCCGTTGATCGTGAACGTGGCCTCGATCCTGGGGCATCGTGGCATCCCCCATTACAGTGAATACTGCGCCAGCAAGTTCGCGCTTGTTGGCTTCAGCGAAGCGCTGCGGGCCGAGGTCGCCCATCAAGGTATCGATGTGCTTCTCGTCAGCCCCGGCACCACGCGGTCCGAGTTTTTCGATTCTCTGGCGGCCGAGCAAGTGGGCGTAGGCAGCCGCGGCGAAGGGGGAGTGCCGCCCGAGGACGTGGCCCGAGCCACGGTTCGTGCCATGAAACACGGCAAGCACCTGATCGTGCCGAATCGCCAGGGCCGCATCTTGCTGTGGCTGAATCGGCTTTCCCCGCGGCTGGCCGACGCGCTGGTGTCGCGTTTCGGATAACTTGGGCGAGGTTCGGGTAATCAAGCGCGTTTTGCATTGCCCCGCGGCTTGTTAAACTTGACGGCGAGGTTTGACCCGCCATTGCACGCCGCCGGCCACCCCCTTGGGGCGGCAGCCGGACGATTCTCTCCTTCGGAGCCTTAACGATGTCGTCACGCTCTCGCACGTCCCTCTCGCGCCGCAAATTTCTCGAAGACTCGATGCTCGCCGCGGCCGCGGCCGTTGCCGCGGGAGGCGTCGCCCATGTTCATGCCGAGGAAGCGGCGCCGGCCAGCAAGAGCCCTAACGAAAAACTGGGCGTGGCGTGCGTCGGCGTGCGCGGCCAGGGAAACAGTCACCTCGGCGCGTACTCGAGGCGTCCTGATACCGAAGTTTTGTACGTGTGCGACGTCGACGAGAGCGTCGGCCAGCAGCGCGTCAAGGAAGTGGCCGCTCGGCAGGGACGCGCCCCGAAGTACGTCCAGGACCTGCGGCAAATGCTCGAGGACAAATCGGTCGACATCGTAACCACGGCCACGCCCAATCACTGGCACGCGCTGGTGGCGATTTGGGCCATCCAGAACGGCAAGGACGTGTACGTCGAAAAGCCGGTGAGCCACAACGTCAGCGAAGGTCGACGCATCGTCGATGCCGCGCGCAAGTACAACCGAATCTGCCAGACCGGCACGCAGTGCCGCTCGATGAAGGGCTCGATCGATGCCATCAAGTACGTTCACGAAGGCAAGATCGGCAAGCTCTCGATCGCCCGCGGTCTGTGCTACAAGTCGCGCCCTTCGATCGGGCCGAAAGGCGATTACCCGATTCCCGCCAGCGTGAACTACGACCTCTGGTCAGGCCCCGCGCCGGTCAAGCCGCTCACGCGCGAGAAGCTGCACTACGACTGGCACTGGATGTGGGATTACGGCAACGGCGACCTGGGGAACCAGGGCATTCATCAAATGGACCTGGCCCGCTGGGGCCTGGGCGCCAAGACGCTCAGCACCGAAGTCGTCAGCTACGGCGGGCGCTTGGGCTACGAAGATGCCGGCGAGACGGCCAACACGCAGACCATCATTCACGACTACGGCGATCAGCAACTCGTCTTCGAAGTACGCGGCCTGCCGACTGAGCCGCTGCGCGGCGCAAAGGTGGGCGTGATCTTCGAAGGCGCCGACGGTTTCGTGGTGCTCACCGAGTACACGGCCGGCGCCGCCTTTGATCTCAAGGGAAACAAGGTCGCCGAATTCCAGGGAGGTGGCGATCACCACGGCAATTTCCTGAAGGCCGTGCGCAGTCGTAACCCGGCCGACCTTAACGCCGATATTCTCGAAGGGCATCTGTCGAGCGCCCTGTGCCACATGGGCAACATCTCGTACCGCTTGGGCACGCAAGAGCCGCTTCGGCAAGTCGAAATGCGGCTGGCCGGCAACGACGACGCGATCGACACCTTCGAGCGCTTCAGCGACCACTTAAAGAGTAACGGCGTCGATATCGACAAGGCGCAAATCGGCTACGGCCGCGAATTGCACTTCGACATCGACGACGAGCGCTTCGTCAACGATTCGCAAGCCGACGCGATGCTGACGCGTGAATACCGCGCCCCGTTCATCGTGCCGCCCGCCGGGCGCGTTTAGCCGTTATTGCCGCAGGTGCCGCGTGAAGGACACTGGTGGCAAGCCACCAGTCGCACCCGCGCGTTCAGCCGTTGCGCCGCAGGCGCCCGTGGCGTCCTACCCCGCTTCGCGCCGCTCGACCGGCGCACCGGCCGGCTTGCGCCCCCAGTGTGGGCCCGGAATGATCTGCCGCACCGGCGCCACTGTCGGACCGACGGGCCCCTCGGGCGTGCCGTCCCAGGCATGTCGGGCCATCTTGGCCATGATGCGCTCGGCAACGTCGACCGCGTCGCGGCCGGCTTCGCCCGGCACTTGGGGCATGCGCCCCGACCGAATGCTGTCGGCAAAATCGACGAGCTCAGCGGTGATCGCGTCGCGCGGCTCGATCGTCATTTGCTCGATCGGCAAGTGATCCGCCAGCAGCCGGTCCTTAAGCGCCGACCGCTCGGCCATCGACAGTCGTTCGATATCCAGCTCGCGACGCACGATCGATTCGCTAGGTCGCACAAGCGCCACCGTCCGCGTCGTGAAATCAAGGCTCGCCAGCGCCCGGCTCGACCAGATATCCATCGTGCGGGCCGGCAGACGGCTGGCACGCGACGCGCTCAATTCGGCCACGCAGCCATTCTCGAACGACAACCGCGCGTTGGCCACGTCCTCGTGCTGACCGAAAAGGGCCAGGCCGATTGCTTCGACCTGCCGTAGCGGCGAACGCACCAGCGACAACACCAGATCGATATCATGAATCATCAAGTCCATGACCACGCCGATATCGGTCGAGCGAAACGAAAAGCCCGAGCGGCGCACGGCCGTGACGTACTTCGGCGTGGCCAGATGCGGCAGTGCCGCGGCGAAGGCCGGATTGAATCGTTCGACGTGTCCTACTTGCAGGACAGTTCCTTGCCGGCGCGCGGCGTCGACCAGCTCGCACGCTTCGACGTACGTGCTGGCCAGCGGCTTTTCGACGAGCAGGTGAACGCCCCGCTCGATCAGTTCGCCGGCCACCATGTGATGAAAACGGGTGGGCGTGGCAATGATCGCCGCGTCGATATTTCCCGAAAGCTCGCGCGGGTCGCGATAGCCGGGCACGCCATAGGCGGCGGTCGCCTGCGCCAGGTTCTCGGCGATTGGATCGACCAGGCCGACCAGCGAGAATTGCGGCAGGCCGGCCAGAATCCGGGCGTGGATTTTTCCCAGATGGCCGACACCAACGACGGCCACGTTGAGCGGTTTCAAGCGGCTCTCCTCCGCTCGCGAGCGCGGCCGTGCTTACCTTGCTGCTGCTGCTCGACGAAACTGAGCAGGTTTTGTACCTCGGGCGTGACCAGGTTGTTGCCGCGCAAGATTTCGCGGGCATGCTCCAGGCCTACCTTCGCGCGGAACAACAGCCGATGCGCTTCGGCCAGGCTGTCGATCGACTCGGAGGAGAAATCCTTGCGCTTGAGCGCGACGACGTTGATGCACCGTGGCCGCGTGGGGTGTCCGTCGACCAGCATGTACGGCGGAACGTCGTGCAGCACCCGGCTCATGCCCGCCACGAAGCTGTAGGAGCCGATCGTGGCGTAATGGTGCACGCCGACTCCGCCCGAGATCGAGGCGTAATCGTGAACGTGTACATGGCCGCCCAAGAGCGTGCCGTTGGCCATGATGATGTGATCGCCGACGCGGCAATCGTGGGCCACGTGCGAGCAAGCCATGAAGAAGTTGTTGTTGCCGACCGAGGTGACGCCGTCTTCCTTCTCGGTGGCGCGGTTGATCGTGACGCCTTCGCGAATGACGTTCGCATCGCCGATCGAGACCTGCGTGTCACTCCCCCGGTAGCTGATATCCTGCGGCTCGCCGCCGATAACCACGCCCGGATAGATGTGGTTGTTCTGGCCGATGGTGACGTGACCCATGATGGTCACGTTGTTCTCCAGCCGCGTCCCGCGTCCGATGCGGACGTGGGGGCCGATGACGCAGAAAGGCCCGATTTCGACGTCGACGTCGATTTCGGCGCGGGCGTCGATCGCGACGTGTTCCGAGACGTAGGTTGCCATGAACGATCAGCTCCGCGCATCCGGCGTCGGCCGAGCGAAGGTCTGATCGCCGGCCGCGTCGAGACAATTCGAAAAAAGATTCCCTATTTTCGTCGATCCACGCTGAGCCCTTGGCATCGACCGTCACAGCCTAGGCCGAACGGCGATGAGCCACGAGCATGTCACCCTCTTGCAAAAGCACACGCACCAATTCCGCGTTGAGTCGATGCCCGCTGCGATGCGCGACGAAGTGCCCAATCAGATCGCACCCGGCCAGCGCCAGGTCGCCCACCAGGTCGAGCGCTTTGTGCCGGACGCATTCGTCGCGGTAGCGCAATTCGTTGTCGATCGGCCCGTCGCCGTCGAAGATCAGCAAATCCTTGACCGAAGCCCGCCGGCCTAACCCTTGCGCCACCAGCCAATCGGCTTCGCTCTTGAGCATGAACGTTCGGCTGGGGGCCAGCTCGCGCTGGAACGAGTCGGGCGTAATCGGCATGGTCAGCGTCTGGCGGCCGATCGCGTTGCCCGATCCGTAGTCGATGCGAAACTTGATCGACATACCGGGGCCGGCCGAGGGGCGCGCCTCGATCCAACTGTCGATGTCACCCAGCCGCGTTACCTCGCGCACGACAAGCGCGTTGCGCAGCGAGTTTTGCGTGACCATGCCGGCGGCCACGAGCGCCTCGACAAACGGCTGGCTCGATCCGTCGCAGCCGGGCATTTCCACGGTATCGACCCACACTTCGCAATTGTCGATCCGCAAGCCGGCCAGCGCCGCCATGATGTGCTCGACCATCTCGACACTCGCGCTACCGGCACGCAAGGTCGTGCGGCGCGGCGTCTCGACCCGCTGAGCGACCGTGGCCGGAATCCGCTGCGGCTTGGCCAGATCGCCACGCACGAAGATCACGCCGGTATCGGGCGGGGCCGGACGAAACTCGACCCGCACGTCCTTGCCGCTCCAATAACCGAAACCTTCGACAACCGCCGGTTTTTCGATCGTACGCTGCTGTCTGGGAATGTACATCAGGCTGGCCAAAGCAATCGGGGACCCGGATGAAAAATCCAACGAGAGTTGTTCGCCCGGCCGCCCTCGCGGCGCGGGCTGACGAGCTGTTAGCGACGTGGCGGTTGTTGCACACCCGGGCGCTGAGCGGCAGGATTCGTCCCCGCGGCGCCGCGCGGCTGCTGGGCCTTCATCCGGTCGAGAATGATCGGCGTGATGTCGACGACCGGGTTGTAATACAGCACCATCTTCTGCATCTCGCGCATGATCTCTTCTGGATTGTCCTTGTTGGCTTCATCACCATTGAACTTCAGGACGAGCGTGATGCGGTTGGCTTCGGCGTAGTAACGGACTTCGGCCAGGATCGACTGGTAGACTTCGTAGTAAATCTTGGCTTCCGCCTCTTGGAACTTCTTCTTCGTGATGTTGACGTCCACGCTCAGGCCGGCCTGCCGCTTGGTGATTTCTTCTTCCAGCTTCTTGAAGTCGGGGCTGCCCCGATTCAGGTCGTCGAGTTGCACCATCAACTTTTGAATCTCATCGCGCTTGATTTTCAGGGCGTTCTCCGCCCCTTCCGCTTCGCGGCGCAATTCTTCCAAGCGGTGGTTGAAGCCGCCATGATTCTTGAGCACGTAGGGCAGGTCGATCAGGGCCACGCCACCCGGAACGGCGCCGCCGTGCTGCGCAGCCGCATGGTGAGCGGCGCCGCCCGCGGGCGCACCGCCTGCCGGCGGCGTCGCGTTCCGCGGAGGTTGCTGCGGCGGTTGACCCGCCGGTTGTTGCTGGGAATGGGCCGTGCTGGTGAGGGCCAGCGCCGTGAACAGAGCCGCGAACGTACCTCGGCAAAGTGATTTGGCCACTTTTCAGCACTCCTTGCTGTTCGGCGAATATTCCTCGGCCGAGCGTCATCCTGACGAATTGTCTCAGCCGCGGAGCCCATGACAGGGTTAGATGGGGGTCATTGGCGAGGCGGTATTGTGCCGACAAGCGCCGGATGGGTAAAGGCCAGAAAATTGGCCCGTCCGCGGTGCTTTAAAGGCTTCGGGCGAAGGTAGTTCGGCCTTGGCGAATTGCGGTCGCGGCCACGAGCCGTAAGAAATGCGCAAGCCATTTTGGGCCGGTTCAAACAACCTGCGCGCTCAAGGCGCAAGCCCCGCACGTGCGCTCGGCGGCGGCCTTCAACCCGCCCCCAGGCCACGGTCGAAAGCGTCCTGATCGCGCTGATAAAGTGCCAGCTGCGATTCGAACGTTTCGCCGGAAATCTTCCATGCCGGGCTTTCGTCCGTATGAGCGCTCGAATGCGCCACGAAGGTGCGATACAAGAATTTGAACAGGTGACGTGGAACGCGCAGACTGCGCAGAGCGGTAATCAGCCGGCGATCGTCCACCGATTCGTCGAACAGGTCGCGCAAGGTCGGTTTGCGGCCATTGTTGGCGCAGGCCTGCAATCTTGCATTCGCCACGTCGTAAAGCGCCTCGCCCGACCATTCCAGCGACGGCACCATGTTTTGCTTGTCGAGCCGGGCCCGCTGATAAAAATCGCGGTCTTCGCGATCGATGAAATACGACAGTTCGATCGGCAACAGCAGCTTGAAACCCAGGCCGGGATGCTTGAGGAATTTGTTGTCCAACAGCGGCCACAACAGTCCGCGCATGCGATCGGCCGAGCCGTTGATGAAATGCGGTTCGTCCACCCGGTCGACCAGGACCACAACGCCGGAATACCCCAAGCCGGCCAGCACGCCCTGCAGTTTCACCAATAGCTCGAAGCGATCGTCCGTGCGTTCACGATCCGGCAGCGGCTGACCTGCCAATTGATCGTTGCTGAAATTCATCAGCACGTGCCGTAACGGATTCACTTCGCGTTTGATGACGCGCAATTGCCGCGCGACGCGTCGCGCCCGCCAGAACCAGCGCAAGCAGCGGCCGACCCACGGAAGCCACAGCGCCGCGATCAGCACGTAGGGCCAGGGAGTTTCCAGCAGATTCCAGCGCTCGAACCCCACGATCGCGCCGATCACGGCCAGCGTGCCCAACACCCCCAGCGCCGCCGGCCAGCGGGCGCGCCAGGTGCGAAAACGCAGCTTGCGGCGCAGACGATGCCAGCGGCGACGCGGCGCCTCGGCCGTCGAGCGGTCGTAGCACGCCGCCAGCAGTAGCAGATCGCGCGCCTGGTGCCGGTCGAGCTTACGCACGTCGATCGGTCCGACGTCGACCGACGATGGCTTCGGTTTGCCATTCCCGTTCAGAATGCGGTCCACCAACTGCGTCACGCCGAGCGACAGGATCGCGTCCATGTGATCCCACAGTTTCCATTGCGCCAGCACCTGGTCGCCACGACGCATGCGCTGGCCGACGTGCTCGACGAAGCGGTCGAGAAAGGGATTGAAATCGTCGTACTCGATCACGAACAGCCGCGCATCAGGATGCTGGCGGTTGTACTCGGTCAGATGACGCACGATCTGCAGCCGCAGCGCGGTCTTGCCCGATCCCTTTTCGCCGAACACGATCGAAGTCGCCGGCTCGGCCGGGTCGCCGTACACCTTGTCCCAGCTTGGGTGATACGTGCTGAGGATGCAATGATCCTTGAAAACCGGATCGGTCTGCGCATCCTCCTCCGAGAACGGATTGCCGCTGATGCCGTGGTGTTCGAGAAACTGTTGAATCTTCATCGCTGCGCTGAGAGACCGCTGAAAGGGAATGACTCTACGCCGTCCGCGGGCAAGCTGTCGCGGGACGCGACCATCGCTGACCGAATTATTTCTGCCGCAGGCTATCGAGCAGCTTGTTGAAGGCGTCGACGTTCGCGGCCACCGTCTTTTCAGGGCCGTAGAACTTGATGAAGTGATTGCCGTTATGCTTGGTCTCGATGATCGCGCCCAGCATGCGGTAATGCGGCCGCTCGACGCCCGGCGCCATCGGGCCTGGGCGATCCATGTAGGTGCCCGAAATATCCACGATCGTCACCGCCTGACCGGCAATTTCCTTCTTCTCGACTTTAGCTCGCTCCTTGGTGCCGGCGCCGTCAGGTTGGGTGAATTGCTGATACCAGCGGTCGATATTCGCGGCCACGCCGCCGCCCGCTCCCATGACCGTCACCCGGCCGTCGGCGTCATCCCCGGCCGCCTTGGGCACGGCGAACTCATGCTCGACGATCCGCGTGCGCGGCTCGCGGCTGATCCAGTTCTCGGGCGAAGTCAACTGAAAGGCACCGCCGACGACAAACGTCTTGGCCCCCGCGGCATCATCCGCGCGGCCGACATGGGGCATTAGCGCCGCCGCGGTGGCTACAACCAGCAAACAGACAAGGAATCGAAGATATCTCATCGCGATTGCTTCCAATTTGGGGTAAATACGTGGTTTCGCCGCCCTGCCCACGCCGCCAAATTGTAGCTTACGCGCCTGCCAGGGCCAATCGGCGGGCTAAGCCGCATGCACATTCCGCGCCGCAGGCCCGCGCACGTCGCGGACAATCGTCTGCCATGGCCCCCTTGCCCGAGCATCAAGTCGTGAAGTTTACATCGACGCGCCGCTATTGGTGCAGCAGCACCCACACCAAGAGCGGCAGCAGAATAACGACCAGCACGACCAAAAGCGCGATGATCATGCTGCGCTGATCGCGCATGTGGCGCGCTGGCTTGTGCCTCGCCGCGGCGCGCTTCGTCACGGGCTGCACGTCATCGTCACCGAGCACGACGGCCTCGCCGCCGGGTGCTGCTGAATAGGGCGCAGCCCGCGGTTCGTCGGCGATGAAACTTTCACTGACCGGCACTGACGCGATGGGTGCTGACCCAATGGGTGCTGACGCGACAGGCATCGAGTTCGCCGGCGTGGCGTTCATCGGCCCAGATTTGATCGGTCCTGTATTGACAGGGGCCGCGTTGCTAGACACCGTCGCGCCGGGACGCGCGGTTGCCATCGGCACGGCTGACTGCGCCAGCCGTGGAAAAACCGCGGCGGCGCCGCGCCATTGCGGCCATCCCTCGCGCCATACGAGCGCGTCGGCGGCCACGCGACCTTCCTCGAGCCAGGCGCGCATCGTCTCGCCCTGCGCCGGGCCGTACTTGGTCATCGAACCCGGCGGCAGCACATACCACTGCAATTGCGGCGCCTCGCCGATCGGGTCGCCGCCGGCTGCCGCGGGAACGCGCGGTCCCAGAGCGTCAGCCGAGCTTGTTTGCAGGGGCGCACCAAGCGGGATCGAAGCCGCCTGATGGTTCGCCACGTCTTGCGGCCGCATTTCGCGCGTCGGCTGTTCTTCGAGCGCGGTTTTCAGCTCGACGGCTATCCCGCTCGGCTCGTCACCTGACGCCGCATCGGTCGAGCTGAACGGGATGTCGATCTTGCCCTGGCAGTGCGGGCAAATGCCGCGCTTGCCCGCCAGGTAATCCTTGACGTGCAGCGTGTGGCCGCAATGAACGCACTCGAATCGAATTCCCATACTCGTCGCCCGGCGCGGCAGGCCCCTGCCCTAACTATTAATCCTGCCATCATCCACGAGCCGCGCGCGAATGCAACCGTCAACGACTTCGCCAGCAACGCAATCGACGAAGTGACGGACCGTGGTGCCGGCGATCGGCACTTCGACGGGCGCGTACCGGCAGGCCGTGCCCAGCCGATACCCGGTCCGGCTGGCAACGCGAGGTTCGACGAGCACCTGCAAGGTCCGCCCACGCAGGCTGGCGAAGTAACGGTCGCGCAACCGGTCAGCCAGCGCGGATAATTCCTCGGCGCGTTTGGATTTCACGGCCGCCGGCACCTGGTCGGACATCTCGGCCGCCGGCGTGCCACGCCGGGCGCTAAACGGAAAGACGTGGATCTTCGAGCAGCCGATCTCTTCGACCACGCGGCACGTCGCCGCGAAATCTTCATCCGTTTCACCCGGAAAGCCCACGATGATATCGGTCGTAATCGCCGGCTGGTCGAGCGCCTCGCGCACCAGGTGCGCGCGATCGATCAAGCGCTGCGCGCCCCAGCGGCGCCGCATCCGGCGTAACACCCGGTCCGATCCGCTTTGCAGCGAAATGTGCAAATGAGGGCAGATGCGTGACGGATGATCGGCCATCACCTGGATCAACTCGCGCGTGACTTCCGTGGCCTCGATGCTCGACAGCCGCACGCGAAACTCGCCCGGCATGCGGGCGATGCGCTGGAGCAAATGCGAGAGCCGCAGCCACTCGGCCTTCGGCTTGCCGCGATTGAGCTCGATTCCGTAATGCCCCAGGTGAATGCCCGTGAGCACGATTTCGCGGTACCCATTGCCGGTCAGGCGCTGGATCTCGGCGACGATCTGATCAGCCGGCCGGCTGGCCAGCACGGGGCGCACTTGGGGAATGATGCAGAAGGTGCAGGCGAGCCGGCAGCCGTCCTGCACCTTCACGTAAGCGCGCTGGCGGCCGTCGAGCCCCGCGATGCCCGTCGGCACGTCGACGACGCCGAAGCGTCCCAATAAATCGGGCAGCTCGCGCTTGTCGGTCAGCACTTCGGCCACGGCGGGAAGCGTGGCAACCTCCTGCGGGGCGCGCGTGGCGTAGCAACCCATCACGACAATGCGCGTGCCCGGGTTGCGGCGCGCCATCTGGCGGATGACCTGCCGGCTCTTGGCGTCCCCTTCGGCCGTGACCGTGCAGGTGTTGACGATGCACAAGTCGGCCGCTTCGTCGGGCCCGGCCTCGCGATAACCGATACCGTGCAAACCTTCGCGCAGGTACTGCGTCTCGTATTGATTGACTTTGCAGCCGAGCGTGGCAGTTCGCAGGGTGGGCATTACACAGATCGGAGGCAATAAGTGTTGGAGAAAAACCAACGGCCGGCAGCGGGATCTCCTTTTCGCTCAACCGGGCGCCAGAAGCGGCGCGGGGCGGCCGCGATCATTCTTCTTCGACCGGCTCGATCGAGGCCGACATCGAGCCCTGGCAGCCCGCGATCAAATCATCCTTGCCATAGGCGTGGATCTGATCGCGCTTCAGCTCGGCATGCTCGCGCGTGGTCGTCAGCACGACGGCGCGGCCGGCGGTGTCGACCGTACACGCCAACTGATATCCCTTTTCCAGTTGATGGCCGAACAGCTCCTGCAGCATGACCATCACATAGGGATACGAATGGTCATCGTCGTTCCACAGAATCACGTTGTAGCGCGGTTGCCGTTTGGGCTTCTTTGCCTGCCGCGTTTTGCGCTCTTCGACGGTGTCGGCAACCGGCACGTCTATCGCAGCCTGACTCGACACAACGCTTCTCCCACTCGCTGGATTCAAAGCTCTCGTTAACCCCGGGCCGCGCGACCTCGGGCAACATTGGTAATTCTGACACGGCCGTACGCCGGTGCAACCAATTCTACCAGCCACCTCGGGCCGGGGGCCTGCCGTGGCGAAATCGCCTTGGATCATTATATTGGACGCCAGCACCCGCCAAAAAGGTGCTGTCTGCGTCGAAAACACTGCCTCGCACCGTTGGATGACCCGCCATGCCCGCCCTCGACGAATATCTCGAGCAGCACGCCGATCGCTTCGAGGACGAACTGTGTCAGTTGCTGCGCATCCCCAGCGTCAGTGCGATGAGCACGCACAAGGACGACATCCGCCGCGCCGCGGGCTGGGTCCTGGCGCAATTTCAATCGCTGGGCTTCAAGGCCGAATTGATCGAGACCGCCGGCCACCCGATCGTCTACGCCCAGTCGCCCAACGTGCCCGCCGCACCGACCGTGCTGGTCTATGGTCATTACGACGTGCAGCCGCCCGATCCGCTGGGCGAATGGATTTCGCCTCCGTTTGAGCCGACGGTACGCGACGGCAACCTGTACGCTCGCGGTGCCACCGACGACAAGGGGCAGATGTTCACGCACATCAAAAGTGCCGAAGCCTGGATCAAGACCGCTGGCCGGCTGCCGCTGAACCTCAAGTACATCATCGAAGGCGAGGAAGAAGTCGGCAGCGCCAATCTCGACGCGTTTGTCGATCGCAATCATGATCGGCTGGCGTGCGACATCATCGTCATCAGCGACACAAGTCAGTTCGCGCCCGGCCAGCCAGCCATTACCTACGGGCTGAAGGGCATCGCATACTTCGAGCTGCGGCTGACCGGCCCCAGCCAGGATTTGCACTCCGGCGTCTTTGGCGGCGCTGTCACGAACCCCGCGAATGCTTTGGTGCGGATGCTAACGGCTCTGGTGAACGAGCGCGGGCAGGTTCAACTGCCCGGCTTTTACGACAACGTGTTGCCGGTCACCGACACCGAACGCGCAGCGATGCGCAAGCTGGGTTTCGACGAGCAAGATTTCATGCGCCAACTGGGTGTCGACGCCCTCTCAGGCGAAGAAGGATATACCACGCTCGAACGACGCTGGGCCCGACCGACCTGCGACATCAACGGCCTGACCAGCGGCTATCAAGGCGAAGGCGCCAAGACCGTGCTGCCCGCCCGGGCGAGCGCGAAATTCAGCTTTCGCCTGGTGCCCAACCAGGATCCGCATAGCATCGCCGACAGTTTGAATGCGTTTCTCGCGGCGCGCGTTCCGCCGGGCATCAAGATGGAACTGATCTCGTTTCACGGCGCGCCGGGCGTCGTCGTGCCTCTCGACAGCCCCTACATGGAAGCCGCCGCGAATGCCATCGCCACGGGATTCGGGCGGCGCCCCGTCTTCATCCGCGAGGGTGGCTCGATCCCGGTCGTGTCGACCTTCCACGATAAGTTGGGAGTCGATACCCTACTCCTGGGCTGGGGACAAAACGACGACAACACCCACAGCCCGAACGAGAAGTTTTGCCTGGCCGATTTCCATCGTGGCATCAAGGCCAGCGCACATTTGTGGCAGGAAATCAGCAATATCAAGAAGTGACGAGCGTCGTGGGAAACATGCTCGCATCTCGCGCCCAAAAGCGTCGGTCGCGCGGTGCTCGCTGGTCACTCATCATCCTTATTTAGTATTGGCTTTTCATGCTTGATCGCAAATTTATCGTCGACAACGTCGACCTGGTAAAAAAGAACTGTGCGCTGCGCGGCGCGAAAGCGGACATTGACCAGTTTCTGACCCTTGAAGCCCAGCGACGCGAAAAGCAGACCGAGGTCGAGCAGCTCAATCGGCAGGCGAACGAGGTTTCGAAATCGATCGGCCAGGCCAAGGACCCGGCCGAGCGCGAAGCGCGCAAGAATCAGGGGCGCGACCTGCGCGAGCAGACGGCCGCCGCTCAGGCTGCCTTGGAGAATCTCACCGCCGAGGCCGATGCCATCCTGCGCGCGATTCCCAACCTGTCGCATCCCGACGCACCGACGGGCGCCGACGATCAGTCGAACCTCGAGCTGCGCAAGGGAAAGGCGCCGCTCCCGAAATTCGATTTCAAGCCGCTCGATCACGTCACGCTCGGCGAGCAGTTGAAGCTTTTTGATTTCGAGGGCGGAGCGAAAGTCGCAGGCCACGGCTTTTACTTTCTGCTCAACGATGCCGTCCTGCTGGAGCTGGCTCTGCAGCGCTACGCCCTCGACCTGCTCATCAGCGAAGGCTTCACGCCGACGATCACGCCCGATCTTGCCCGCAATGAGGTGCTGCAAGGGACAGGCTACATCCCGCGTGGGCCGGAGACGCAAATCTATAGCGTGGCCGATAGCGATCTCAGCCTGGTGGCCACGGCCGAAATCACGCTCGGTGGTTTACTTTCGGACCAGACGATCGAAGCCGAGCGGCTGCCGCTCAAGTATTGCGGCATCAGCCACTGCTACCGCACCGAAGCCGGCGCGCACGGCCGGCAGACCCGCGGCTTGTATCGTGTACATCAATTCACGAAGGTCGAGATGTTCGCCTTTACGCTGCCCGATCAGAGCGACGCGATGCTCGATTACTTCTGCGAGCTGGAAGGACGCTTGTTCGACGGACTCGGCATTCCTTATCGCGTGGTCGACACCGCCACCGGAGATCTGGGCGGCCCGGCCTACCGCAAATTCGACCTCGAAGCCTGGATGCCCGGCCGCGGCGAAGGGGGCGAATACGGCGAAGTGACCAGCACCTCGAACTGCACCGACTACCAGGCCCGCCGCCTGGGCATTCGCTACCGTGTGAAGGGAGAAAAGGGAACGCACTTCCTGCACACGCTCAACGGCACAGCGGTCGCCATCAGCCGCGCCTTGATCGCCATCGTGGAGAATTATCAGCAGGCCGACGGCTCGGTCATCGTGCCACCGGCGCTGCGAGCCTTCATGGGCAAGGAGCGAATCACCGCCCCGGCGTGAAACGACTCTGTAGGGTGCACTATGTGCACCATCGCATTGGTATTAGAAACATGGTGCCACAGGGCACCCTACGAAAAATCCCCCTCCCTGTCAGGGAGGGGCTAGGGGAGGGTCGACGTCTTCACTCACGCCGCGGCCAACCTTCACGGCATTCGTTTTCTGCGGTGCGACGTTTGTTCCCTCACCCTGCCCTCTCCCGCAATACTGTTCGGCACGCTTTTTGCGCCATGGGTGGGTGTGTTATTTGTTGAAGCCATCTCAACCGAGGGAGGGCTTGCAATGACACGGAGGTCGACGCCGGCGGTGGTTGCGGGGAAGT
>DASZWQ010000004.1 GCA_035546535.1 Pirellulales bacterium
GCCGCCAAGGCCACCTTGGCCTTGAACGCCGCCCCAAACACCCGCCGCTTCCGCGTCATGCCGGCACACTCCTGATTCGGTCGTTCCCGCTCCCGGAAACCACACCTTATCAGCGCGCCCAGTTTTTGGGGTCCACCTCAAAGATCAAGACTGTCGGCACAGTAGGCTTCGCCAAGTTCCGTCGAGTAGATCGGTTTCAGCGTCATGGTCGGTCGTCGAAATGGATGAGCAATTCGGCCAGGTCAGCATACCACGGCCGCAAATCCTTCGCACCCGGCAGCGGGACGCGCTGCATGACCGCCAGTTTACCCTTGTGGTATCTATGTGGGACAAGATCGATCGTGCGAACAAACAGGAAATCCTGCCAATCATTAGTCTTTTTACCGAGACATACGCCAAGTATATGGTACTGCTCAACGCCGTAGTACCTGCTCGTTGCGTCACCCTTGGCGGCGCGGGTCTTCTGCGTCTCGACCTTGATAGGCAACAATTTGCCCGCGCTTTCGGTAGCCTTCGCCACCTTCTTTGCTGCTTTCGCGGACGTTCTTGCACTCAGCGAGTAGTGGTTTCTTGCGCCGGTATCCAAATACTGAAGTCTGGATGCGCATCGAGGTCATGGGCCTCGAATCGCTCAACCCCTTTCCCGACTAGTGCCTCGATGCGTTTCCCCATGTGAACTTCGGCCACGGCTCCTTCCAGCGCGACCTTCAACCGGAACCTTGCGTTTACCGCATCAAGTAGTTCGTGAGAAGAGAGACTGTAGGTCGTTTCCAGCGGATGCTTGGCCATTCCTTGGCCCCCTTTGAAGTAATCCATTACGGAGGGGCCGGGACTCTATCAAACTGTGGCGCGCTGGCAAAGAGGTTCGGGTGCGGCGTCACGCCTCGGGGCGCAAAAGCACGCTTCGTCATTCTGCCCCGCGTTCGCGGAACTATCCGCACAATTTGACCGCCGGTTAGAATTACTTGCCCGGCATGGTTGAAAAACCTCAAGCGCCCCCGGGGTACGCACACGATTGTACGAGTAGCGTAAACGAGGTAATTCACGAGAAGTTGGCCGACAGCCTGACGTAAGTCTCGCAACCGCTGGTTTTTGCGCATCGCTCTGTTATGATTCTGACGGGTGTAGGGCGCAAGGATGGGCAGCGCCAAGCGGCTCTCGACAATGGACTTCCGGCGGTTTCCGCGGCCCGCGCGCCGTGGAAGCGTCCGATGACTGATGGGAGCAACCCGGAATGAATATTCTGCTGGCCACGAGTGAGGCGGTCCCGTTCGCCAAGACCGGAGGCCTGGCCGACGTCTCGGGCGCTTTGCCGCTTGAACTGGCACGCTTGGGTCACTCGCCCGTCGTCTTCATGCCCGCCTATCGGCAGGCGCTCACGGCCGGCCCCACGATCGAGCCGACTTCGATTCAGCTCTCGATTCCCATTGGCAGCAAGACCGTTCGCGGCAGTTTGCTGCGCAGCTATTTCCCCGGCACGCAGATTCCCGTCTACCTGGTCGAGCAGTCACAGTACTTCGACCGTGACGGGCTCTACGGCAGCGGCGGGCAAGACTACATCGACAATTGCGAGCGCTTCGTCTTCTTCTGCCGCGCGATCATGGAGTCGATCCGCCTGTTGGAATTGCCGGTCGACGTGCTGCACGCCAACGACTGGCAAACGGGACTACTGCCGGCGTTCTTGAAGATCGAATACCGCGGCGTTCCGCGCTACGAGCGCATCGCTTCGCTGATAACGATTCACAACCTCGCCTTCCAAGGGCAGTTCTGGCATTGGGACATGCTGCTGACGGGCTTGGATTGGAAATACTTCAACTGGCACCAGATGGAATTCTTCGGCAAGTTGAACTTGCTGAAGACGGGTTTGGTTTTCGCCGACGCGATCAGCACCGTCAGTCCGCGCTATGCCGAAGAGATCCAGGCCTCGCCGCTAGGCTGCGGATTGGAAGGCGTGTTGCAGCAGCGGCGCTCGGTCTTGACCGGCATCCTTAACGGCGCCGACTACACGGTGTGGAACCCGGTGACCGATCGGTTCCTGCCGGTGAACTACGACGCCACGACGTTCACTTCGGGCAAAGCGGCCTGCAAGGCGGCGCTGCAAAGTGAGCTGGGGCTGGAATTAGCTGCCGACAAGCCGCTGATCGGCATGGTCAGCCGGCTTACCGATCAAAAAGGCATGGACCTGATTGCCGGCGTCATGCAGGAATGGATCAACTCGGCCGACGTGCAATGGGTCATCGTCGGAACGGGCGACGCCAAGTACGAGCAATTCCTGACGAACCTGGCCGAACGCCATCCGCACAAAGTGGCGGCCAAACTGCAGTTTTCCGAGGCGCTTGCTCACAAGGTCGAAGGGGCCGCGGACATGTTTCTCATGCCCAGCCAATTCGAACCGTGCGGCCTGAGCCAGTTGTACAGCCTGAAGTACGGCACGGTGCCGGTGGTTCGCGCCACCGGCGGCCTGGCCGACACGATCGTCGACGCCACGCCCGAGGCACTGTCCGCCGGGGCCGCCAATGGCTTCAGCTTCCGCGAGTACAGCGTTTTGGCCCTGGCCGAGGCGCTGCGCCGGGCGGTCGAAACGTATCGCCAGCCGGAAATGTGGTCGCAATTGGTAGCGACCGGCATGCAGCAGGACTGGTCTTGGAAGCGCAGCGCGGAACAATACGTAAACCTGTATCGCCGCATCAGCGCCCAGGTGCCGCAAAGCACCTATTCGTGAAAAACACCCCGATGCCGGAGTGAGTCGAGTGCGAGGTCGCGATATCCGTCGCGGCCCGCTTCGCGACGCCGGCTGAACTTGTGCATCGCCCGCCCGCCATTGCGCGGCAAATCGCCGGTTTCGTCGTCGCCGCGCCGCAGTACATGATCGACCGCCGATTGCCGAGATTGGGCATCGTCGTAGCGCTTGTGGGTACGTGTTTCAAGGAGGGATCGTCATGCATGATGTGGCTCTGGCGTTTTTCTGGCACCAGCACCAGCCGTATTACCCGGACGACGTCAGCGGTGAAAACCCGATGCCCTGGGTGCGCCTGCACGCCACCAAGGATTACTGGGGCATGGCAATGCTTCTCAAGGAAGTGCCCGAGATGCATGCCACGATCAACCTGGTGCCGAGCCTGCTTGCGCAGTTGACGGCCTATACCGACCGGGGCGCGCAGGACGAGCACCTGCGCGTGTCGCGACTGCCGGCCGACGCACTGACCGAAGCGGACATGGCCTATCTGCTCGACAATTTCTTCATGGTCCACCCGGATCATATGATTCGGCCCTACAAGCGGTATCTGGAGCTGTATCAGAAGCGCGGCGTTTCCATCGATCCGGCGGCCCGCGCGGCCAAGCGCTTTACGAAGCGCGACATCCTCGATCTGCAATGCTGGTCGAACTTGTCGTGGATCCATCCGGTGGCCTTCGATCGCGACGACGAGCTGGCTGAGTTCCGTCAGAAAGGAAAGCACTGGACCGAGGATGAAAAACAATGGCTCCTTGCGCGACAGTTGGATCTGCTGGCCGAGGTCGTGCCGCTGCACCGCGAGCTGGCCGCAAGCGGGCAGGTCGAACTGACCACGACCCCGTTCTATCACCCGATCTTGCCTCTCTTGTACGACAAGCGTTTGGCGCGGCAGGCGATGCCGAACGTCAGCCTGCCAAAGCATCTCGACGGTTATCGCGAGGACGCCGAGACGCAGATCGCGCGTGCGGTCGAATACCACACGAAGCTGTTTGGCGAGCGTCCGGTCGGCATGTGGCCTTCCGAGGGCTCGGTGTGCCAGGCCATGATCCCCACCGTGGCCAAGGCCGGCATTCAATGGATGGCCACGGACGAAGAAATCTTGTCGGCCTCGACCGAGGGATGGGTGTCCCGCGATGGGCACGGCTATTTGCGCAATCCGGAGATGCTGTACCGCCCCTGGCGCGCCGAAGACAAGGCACACAGCGTACAGATGATCTTTCGCGATCATGCCATGAGCGACCAGATCGGCTTTCACTACCAGCGCTACCAGGCCGAGCAGGCCGTCGACGATTTCTTCGGCAAGCTCGAGGCGATCGGCCGGGCAACGACCGCTAACCACGGGCACCGGCCCACCTTGGTCAGCATCATTCTCGATGGCGAGAATTGCTGGGAGTACTACCCGAACAGCGGCGTCGATTTCCTGCGTGCCTTGTACCGGCGCGCTGTTTCACACGCGAAGATCGCGCCCGTCCGCGTGTGCGATTACCTGGCGAAGCATCCCGCGACCGACAAGATCGGTGAGCTTTTCTCGGGTAGCTGGATTCAGCACAATTTCGGCATCTGGATCGGCCACCCCGAATGCAATCTGGCGTGGGACCTGCTGTTCGAGACCCGCGCACACCTGGTACGCGCCGCGCGCAGCGGCGAGAAAACGGCCGAGCAGTTGCGCCGCGCCTGGGAAGAGCTCTACATCGCCGAGGGGAGTGATTGGTTCTGGTGGTTCGGCGACGATCATTCCAGCGCCCAGGACGAACTGTTCGACCGCTTGTTCCGCCGACACTTGCAGAATGTTTACCTGCTGCTCGAAGATCCGGCGCCCACCGAGTTGTCGCGCCCGATCAGCCAGGGTCATCAGCACGCGCGATTGTTTTCCGAGCCGACCTCGCTGTTGAACGTGCGCGTCGACGGCCGGCGGACGTATTTCGAATGGCTGAACGCCGGCCATTATACTTCGAGCGGCGCGCGCGGCACGATGAGCATGGTCTGCGAGGGGAAGATCGCGGATTTCTATTTCGGATTTGATACCGAGCGGCTGTTTCTTCGCTTTGACGCGCAGGGTGGTACAATTCGCGAGCGCCTGGTGGACGTCGATACGGTGAAGATCACTTTTCTCGAACCGAGTGGCATCGAGTTGTTGGTATCGCATCCCAGTTGGGCCGAGCCGATCTTGCAGCTGTACCGCAACGACGTGCCGGTGACGGCCTCGGGCGTCGAGGCGGCGGCCGACGTGATCCTGGAAATGGCGGTGCCGTTCCGCAACCTGGGCCTGACGGTCGACGCTCCCATGCACTTTGTCGTCGAACTGGTGGCGGCCGAACAATCGATCGAGCGCTTGCCGCACGAGGGCGCGATCGAAACCAGCGTCCCCTCGGCGGATTACGAACTGATGATGTGGCAGGTGTGAGAGAGAGTAGTCGGTAGACAGTAGTCAGTAGCCAGTGAAATACCGAGAGTGCTCATGCTCGTACTGACTACCGAATACTGATTGCTGCCTACTATTTCCAAACTGACTACTGGCAACCGACTACTGACTACTATTCCATGCCCGACTTACGCAAAGATCCGATCGTTGGGCGGTGGGTGATCATCGCCAAGAGCCGCGCCAAGCGTCCGCACGATTTCGAGACGACGCCGCGGTTGCGCGGCGGTAAGTTCTGCCCCTTTTGCGAACACAACGAAGACAAGACGCCCGGCGAGGTGCTGGCTTATCGCAAACAGGGTTCGCTAGCGAATCGTGAAGGGTGGCGCGTCCGCGTGGTGCCCAACAAATTTCCCGCGCTCGAAATCGAGGGAGATCTGAACAATCGAGGCGATGGCATCTATGACATGATGCGCGGCGTGGGCGCGCACGAAGTGATCATCGAATCGCCGCAGCATCTGCTCAGTACGGCCGATCTCAGCGAAGAAAACCTGCGCGACGTCTTTTGGGTTTATCGCGACCGGCTCGTCGACCTGAAAAAGGATAAGCGGCTGGTCTACGGCATGATCTTCAAGAACGTCGGCGAAGCGGCCGGCGCGTCGCTGGAACATACGCACAGCCAGTTGATCGTAACGCCGATTGTGCCGATCAATGTTCAAGAAGAGATGACCGGCAGCCAGGAGTTCTACAAATATCGGGGCCGCTGCGTCTTTTGCGACATGATCCAGCAGGAGCTAGCAACCGAGAAGCGGATCGCCGTCGATACGCCGGGCTATGTGGCGTTTTGTCCCTTCGCTAGCAGGTTCCCCTTCGAGACGTGGATCCTGCCCAAGGCGCATTCCAGCCACTACGAAAACATTCAAAAGAACGGCGTCGAAGACCTGGCACGGATCATGAAGCAAGTGATGGGCAAGATCGAAGTCGCGCTCGATCGCCCGGCCTACAACTACATCCTGCACACAGGACCCTTTGACACGCAAGAACTCAATCACTATCACTGGCACATCGAGATTATTCCGCGCCTCACGAAGACCGCCGGCTTCGAATGGGGATCGGGTTTCTACATCAATCCCGTGCCGCCTGAGGAAGCTGCTGCGTTCTTACGCGAAGTCGAAGCCGACTTGCACGAACCGCGGACTTTGCCGATCAGTCAGACTGGGTAAACACGCACGTCGCCCGCACGCTCCTTAACGTGATCTGAACGCGAACGACTCCTGCCTCCTGCTCGCTGCGATATATGCCACATACGATTCGCCTGGCCCTGGTCCTGCACAATCATCAGCCGATCGGCAACTTCGACGGCGTCATGGAGCAGGCGTACCACGACAGCTACCGGCCGTTCCTGGAAGTCTTTCGCCGCTACCCCTCGCTCAAGATCGGGCTGCACACCAGCGGCTCGCTGATGGAGTGGCTGGCCGCCCGCCATCCGGAATACCTCGACGAGCTGGCCGAGCTCGTGGCCCAGGAGCGGATCGAGATCATCGGCGGCGCGTTCTACGAGCCGATCTTGTCGATGATTCCCCGCCGCGACCGCGTTGGGCAGATTCGGGCGTACACACGCTGGCTCGAAGCCCGGCTCCGCTGCAAAGTGCGCGGCATGTGGATTCCCGAGCGCGTATGGGAACCGACGATGGTCAGCGATCTGGCCGACGCTGGTATCCAGTACACGGTGCTCGATGATTTTCATTTCCGCAATGCCGGCCTGTCCCCCGACCTGCTCGACGGTTACTTCATCAGCGAGAACGACGGCCAGATCCTCGCGATCTTTCCCGGCAGCGAACGGCTGCGCTACACGATTCCCTTCGCCGCGCCCGAAGCCACGATCGACTGCCTGCGCGGTATTGCCGAGCGCCGGCCCGAGGCGGTGGTTGTGTTCGGTGACGACGGCGAGAAGTTCGGCACCTGGCCGGAGACCAAGAAGCACGTCTACGACGACGGTTGGCTGGATCGATTCTTCCAGGCGCTGGTGGCGAACGAAAGCTGGATCAAAACGACAACGCTCGCCGACGCCGTGGATAACGTGCCGCCTAATGGCAAGATTTATCTGCCAGACAGCAGCTACCGCGAGATGACCGAATGGGCGCTCCCCACGGCGCAGCTCTTGGAATACGAGCGCGTGCGGCACGACATGGAGCACGATCCGCGCTGGCCGATCCTGTCGCAGTTCGTACGCGGCGGCTTCTGGCGCAACTTCAAGGTGAAATATCCCGAAGCCGACGAGATGTACACCCGCATGTTGATGATCAGCCGCCGCGTGGAAGAAGCCGAGCAGAAGCGGCATGATCGCGCGCTGGTCGACGCGGCACGCAGCGAGCTGTATCGCGGCCAGTGCAATTGCAGCTACTGGCACGGTGCATTCGGCGGCATCTATCTGCCCCACTTGCGCAATGCCGTGTACCGCTCGCTGATCGCGGCCGACAATCTGCTCGATCGCGCGGCGGATCGCCAAGAACCCTGGATCGAGGCCGTGGTCGGCGACTTCAATCTCGACGCCCGGCAAGAGGTCTTCTTGGCGAACGACAGGCTGGCGACGTTGATTCGTCCCTGGCGCGGCGGGCTGATGTACGAGCTCGACGTGCGCCCGATCTGCCACAATCTATTGGCCACCTTGGCCCGCCAGCCCGAGGCCTACCATCGCAAGGTGCTGGCGGGTCCGAACGCCAATGCCGACGGCCTGGGAAGTATTCACGATCGCGTCGTCTTCAAGCAGCCTGGCCTGCACGAGCGTCTGCAATACGACGACCTGCCGCGCAAGAGCCTGATCGATCATTTTCACGACAACGACGCTTCGCTCGCGGCGATCGCGTCGGGCGATGCGATCGAGCGTGGCGACTTCGCCAGTGGCGCCTACGAAGCCCGGCTGCGCCGCAACCCGAACCGCATCCAGGTGCAACTATCGCGACAAGGCAATGCCTGGGGGCATCCGCTCAAGTTGACCAAGGGGCTCACGCTCGAGGCGGGAAGTTCGACCATTGAAATCGCCTACCTGATCGAAGGGTTGGAGCCGAATCAATCGTTCCATTTTTCGGTCGAGTTCAATTTCGCCGGGCTCCCCTCGCGCTGCGACGATCGTTACTTCCACGACCGCGACGGTCACCGATTGGGACATCTCGGCGAGCGCCTCGACCTGCACGAAGTGCGAGCCTTGAGCCTGGTCGACGAATACCTGGGCATCGACGTTGGCTGGCGCGCATCGCGCGCAAGCAGCCTGTGGACCTACCCCGTGGAAACGGTCAGCCAGTCTGAAGGTGGGTTCGAGCTGGTCCACCAGTCGGTGGTCGTGCAGCCGCATTGGATCGTCACGCCCGACGCGTCGGGACGCTGGAGCGTGACCATGGAACTGGCGATCGACACCAGCATGGCCGAACGCCGTGGCGAGCAACGTAGCGTGGCGCTAGCGAGCACTTGATCACTCGGCGGGTGTTTCAAGCGCCGCCGGCCAGTTTCCACCAATCGACGCCTGGCGGTAATTCGCCCTGCCAGCCGACCAACCCCAGCACCGGCGGGACGCACCGTTCGCGCAATTCGGCAAGATTGCTGGCCGCGCTGGCATCCTCCGTAGGGAATCGCAGCTCGTTGACGATCACACCCGCAACTTCGAGCCCTTCGCGCCACGTGGCGGCGACGACCAGGGTACTGAGCGTGCGATGAATCGTGCCCAGCGCGTTGTCCGTAACGACGATCAGCGGAAAGCCCAAGTCCAGGGCCAGGTCGGCCACGTACTCATCCTCGGTCACGGGGGACAAGAGGCCACCGGCCCCCTCGACGATCAATACGTCACTTCGCACGCGCCAGTAATCGAGCCCGCTGCGCAATTGCTCGGCCGACACCGCTTTCCCTTCCGACCGCGCCGCCAGGTGGGGCGCCACGGGGGCCGCGAAGCGCTGTGGGCAGACGTGATCGAGCTCGCCCGGCCGGCCGGCGCCATTCCATAGAGCCACGGCGTCCTCACTCACTAGATTTCCATCAATCAACTGGCAGCCGCTGGCTACGGGCTTGTAAACACCGACCCGACGACCAGCGGCCGCCAGCGCCGCCGCGATCCGCGCCGCCACGTAGGTTTTGCCGACATTTGTGTCGGTGCCGGTGATGAACAATCCGGGTATGCGATGGCTCGCCATATCGATGCCGTGTTTTACGTGTTGCTAATCCGTTGTCGGCAGGCGCCTTGCAAGGCGTCGAATCGTTCGGCATTTCCCGGCAACTCGGATTTTCCGAATTTCCAGCAGCGAGTGAAGCAGTCCGCGAATCGAACATCGCGCGCAGCGAGCTCTTCGACTTTTGGAAAATACTGCTCGAAATGAAATTCGAGTTCGTGCTCCAACAGGCAGCACGCGATTGCGTTGCGCAGGTCCTCTTGCTCGTGGCCACCCCAACGTGCAATGAATTCCCATGCTTCTTTAGCGTCCGATTCGATAAAGTATCCGATCTGGATGATCGCGTGCCAACGCGGATCATTTTCGTCCGGTGCGGATGGGGTACCCGGGAGAAGACGCTCCGCCTCTTCGATCGCACGACGTGCGGTTTCTGGGCTCTCGTCGTAGTACATCAAGCCATGCTCTCTACTCACGCCGCTTTGCGAGGATTTCGGTTTAGAGTACCATCTGCTGATTATGTCAGATACCAAACCGTTCCCGAAGGTTCATGTTGTGCCGCTGTCCAAGGTCTCGATCGGCCTTGTGCAAATGAGCTGCGTCGCGTCGCAAGAGGCGAACGTGGCCAAGGCCGAGTCGCGCATCGCCGAAGCCGCCGCCGCCGGCGCTCAGATCATTTGCCTGCAGGAGCTGTTCGCGGGACTCTACCCGTGCCAAAGCGAGGATCATACTCGTTTTGGCGACGCCGAGCCGATTCCCGGCCCTACGACCGAGCGGATCTCGGCCGCGGCGCGGAAGCATGGCGTGGTGGTCGTCGGCTCGTTTTTCGAGCGCCGGGCACCGGGGCTGTATCACAACACGGCCGTGATCTTCGACGCCGACGGCCAGGTGGCCGGCAAGTATCGCAAGATGCACATCCCCGACGATCCGCTGTACTACGAGAAGTTTTATTTCACGCCGGGCGATCTGGGCTTTGCCAGCTTTCCTACGAAGTTCGGCCGGGTGGGCACGTGTGTCTGCTGGGATCAGTGGTATCCCGAGGCGGCCCGACTGACGGCGCTCACCGGCGCGCAGATTCTCTTCTATCCAACGGCCATCGGCTGGCACCCGAGCGAAAAGGAAGAGTATGGCGCGAGCCAACACTCGGCGTGGGAAACGATGATGCGCAGCCACGCCATTGCCAATGGCGTCTTCGTGGCGGCGGCCAATCGGACCGGCACGGAAGGGAACCTGCAATTCTGGGGCGCTTCGTTCGTGGCCGATCCGAACGGCAATATTCTTGCCCGCGCCAGCCACGATGCCGAGGAAACGCTCGTGGTCGAGTGCAATCTCGACAAGATCGACGTGGTGCGGACACACTGGCCCTTCCTGCGCGACCGCCGCGTCGACGCCTACGGCGAACTGGGCCGGCGGTATCTCGACTAACCGGGTTGCCCTTTCAGGCGCCAGCCCATGACGTGCGAACATCTCCGTCATCTCGAGCAAGTGATTCTGGCCGCGGGCATTCGTGAAACATTTCGCGGACAGGCCTGGAGCGATCACTGCCGCGAGTGGGTCTATTTCGACTGCTGGTTGGACCTCGATGCGATCCGGCAACGCCACGCCTTGGCGGCGTGCGTTTTCGACCACAACCATCGTGGCACGCATGACGGCGCGGAACGCGGCCTGGTGTGCCGAGAGTGCGAAGATGCTCTCATGGGCAGTTACGAGCAGCGCGCGGAACAGACGATTTTCGCCGGCTGATTAAACTGTTCCGCCCCGAACGGGGCATGCGCCTAGGCGATGTCGCCCCCAGACGGGTTAATCCCGCGTCGCACCCCCAGCTCCTTCACCTTTTCAGTGATCTCCGGCATGCACCTTGCATGTTTTGACTGTTGGACGATCCAGCGCGGAGAGACGAAGAAGGAGGTGCATCATGGCTACGCAGACAATGTTCCACCGGTTTCACATGGCAGGAAGCAACACGCGATGGCAGCGCGACACGTTGATCTTCGTCGGCGGGGCGGAAACGCTGCACACCCTGTCGCACCTGTGGCTCGCCTTTTCAGGCATGCTGCCCATGACGTTTCCATTGACGGCGGCGAGCGCCATTACGCTGACGCCCGGGCTCAACGTGTTCGCGACCATCGTCAACGCGGTGATCGCCGGCGTCTGCCTCTACGGCGCACATCGCCTGAAGAGGCACGATTCGTTCGTCACGTGAATGTGTGCGAACTCGTTTCCACGGGCGGAATTTCCACCCGTGCGGAGCAAAAGGCGAGCCAGCAGCCGGCTTGGACTATTGCTTGACCAGCTCTACGCAGATGCCGCCGGCGCGAAATACCTTGTGCATGCGCGAGAACCAGAGCTCTTTGTTGAGCTCAAGGCCAAGGTCGTGGCACGTGCGGTAGACTTCCTGCCGATTGT
Source organism: Pirellulales bacterium (assembly GCA_035546535.1). Taxonomy (NCBI): domain Bacteria; kingdom Pseudomonadati; phylum Planctomycetota; class Planctomycetia; order Pirellulales; species Pirellulales bacterium. The sequence continues at coordinate 11,654 of DASZWQ010000004.1, forward strand.
AAGTGCGGCAGCACCAAAATCTGCTCGTCCAAGCACCGCCGAATGTATCCTCGGTCGTCAAGAGCAGCATGCGCGAGCCCGAGCGCATCACGCGCGCCAGTTCCGACAGGCCGCTACGGGCGTCGGGGAGGTGCTCAAGCACGTATCCGCAAGTGACGCAATCGAATGCCCCATCGGCGAAGGGTAACCGCGTGAGGTCGGCAACCAGGTGCTGGGGCACGCTGCTCTTCAACCGGTTGCGCGCCCGGCGCAGCATCTCGAACGATAGGTCAAAGCAGGTCAGCGAGGCGTCGAGGTCGGCGTACTTGAGCAAATGCTTCGCAATCTGGCCGGCTCCGCTGCCGACGTCGAGAATGCGCTTGGCGCCGCGCAAATCGAATTTCCGCTCGCGCAATAGACGCTCGCCCAAAGCCAGGTGCCCCGACAGCATGCTGGCGGTTGCTAGCAGTGCCCCTTGCGGTCCGTCGTACACGTCGCGAACCTTGTCGCGATATTCCTCGTAGCTGACGCGCTTGATGAGATTGTTTTCAACGATCTTGTTGAAGACCTTCTTGCGCGGCCGGGCAGAATGTTTCTTCTGCTGCCGGCGCAGCGTCTCTGGCAACATGCGATACCCCCGAAGGCGAGATCCCGCGCTCGCCGAGCGAGCACGGGCAATAGGCAGGCAAGAGGTTATAGGTAAGCGCGACGATTGTAGATATACCACTCGAACAACAGAATTGCCAAGGCCCCCGCGAGGACAAACTTCCAGACGTCCCGCCGGGTTTCCTGCCAGCCTGTGCCGGCGGCAATTTCTTCGTGACCGATCTTCAACTTACGATCGGCTACGACCTGGATATCACTTTCACGGGGATCGAATAAATTCACCGCAAATTCGTCCACCACTTCCCCCTCGGCGCGTGCGGTGTAAAGCCCTACCCGGCTGGACCCCAGGAAATGGAATTCATTGTGTTTATCTCGCGAAACGGTGATCGGCCCGGCATGCTCGCCGGGGGGCGTGATAGCTAACGCATCGGCCGACGTTTGCGGCTTGAGCACGATCGGATCACCGGGTCGGGGTGCGCCGGACTTGGCGGCATCGCGGTTTCCTCCCAGGTAGCTCAGAGCATTGAGCACGAACACTGGAAAGCTCGCGCGCAGGGGCCAATTCGTGCCGGCGTTCTCGCTGGCCACCAGCGGAAACGTGATCACCACGTCCTCGAACCCCTCACGCGGCGCGAGCGCCACGAGCGGTCCGTCGGCGGCCTCGATCAACATGGTCGCGCCGCGCGGCGGCACCAGCGGCGCCGCCTCCAAGATCAGCACGTCCGACAAGTCGAGCCATTGCATCAAGGGATGGCTGCGGTTGATATCGATGATCTGCGGCACGCTGACCACGTCCTTTTGCCGCCACTGGTCGCCGACCGGCAATCGGCCGATCGACAGCGTGTTCGCCTGCGGCGCTTCGGCCGGTTCGCAACGATCGAAGATCACCAGGTCCCACTGGCCGGCCGCCGCGGCCTGACGATATTCAGGCGTCGAAAGGAAATCGGGACTCCGTTTCGTGACTTCGGCCAGTTCGAGCGCGGGTCCCGTACGTAGCGCCGTTGCAAGCGCCTCGTTGCCTGGCGTAACGAATAAGACTCGACTGCGTCGCGGTGGCGGCACTACCGCCCAGGCGCGGTCGTCGATCGCCAGATCATCTTTATGTGCCAGGCGCAATTCCAGGACGCCGGACGTTAGCTGCGCGACATCAAAGCTTACGCCGGCGGTTTTAGCGGCGGGAATCTTCACGTGTTGGGCGTCGACCAAGGCGCCGTCCAGATGCAGTTCGACATCGAGCGACACGTCTTGCGGTCCGTCGTTGGCCAGCCGCCCGAAGGCCTGCACACTCTCGTTGTTCGCCTCGCTGCGGGCCGTGTTAAAGGCAACGATGGCCACGTTCGCCGCGCGCGGCTCGCCGATCCACACCGGTGGCGTCGGCTCCAAATGGCCCAGCGAAAAATCCGGATCGTCGGCGAAGTTGCCGTCGCTGAAGATGAACAACTGCGTCGGCAATCCGGCGCTTACCACACCACCGGCATCATCCTGCTGCGGATTTGCCAGGACGCTGGCCACGCGCAGCGCTTCGCTGATCGAAGTCGGCCGATCGGTCGCCGAAATCGTTTCCAGCCGGCGGCGCAGTTCGCCCCGATTGTCGGTAAACATCTGCTCGACGCGGGCCGTATCGGCAAAGCTGACGATCATCGCCACGTCGCCTGAGCGCATCTCGTCAATCAATTCCTGGACGCGCCGCTTGGCCTCGTCCAAGCGCGTGGGATAGACGTCCGTCGCTCCCATGCTGGCCGAATTGTCGACCAAAAACACCAGTCGATCGCGCTGGAAGCTCGACCCCTGCCACGAAGGCCGCACCAGCACCAGCGCTAAGAGCCCCCATAACAGCAGTTGCAGAAACAACAGCAGGCTTTGCCGCAGCCGCTGCCAGATGCTGTTCACGCGCAAATCGTCGATCGATTTATGCCACAGGTAAGTGCTGGGCACGGCGAGCGGTTGCCGCTTTAGCTTCAAGAAATACAGCGCGATGATCGCCGGCGGCACGAGCGCCAGCACGCCCCATTGCCAGGCCGAAAGCATGCTCGTCCACTGCGGCCAGGTCATCGCACCAATCCCCGGGCGCGCAGATAGCCGGAAACCATCTGATCAACCGGCTGATTGCTGCGCGCGAGCAAGTAGCCCATGCCGCGCCGCGTGCAAAATTCCTGCACACCGCCGACGAAGGCCGACAACGTCTGCTTATAGCGTCTCAGCAAGGGCAGGCTGACCGTGATCTCGGCCTCGTCGGCGTCCTCGCTATCGACCAGGCGCAAGTCTCCTTTCAGGTCGGGCTCGAGTTCCTCTTCGGAGAGCACCTGCACGACGTAGGGATCCATGCGCTGGGCCGTCAGAAACCGCAGGCCCTCCTCGTAGCCGTGCTTGTCGAGCATGTCGCTGATCACGACGACAATCCCGCGCCCCGAGTTGCGCAGGCAGAAGTTTTTGATGCCCGTGGCGAGCGACGTGGTTTCGCCTGGTTGAATGCTGTTTATGTAGTCGACCATCCGCCACATGCTGGCCCGGCCGCGCAGCGATGGCCCCGGCCGTGCTGCCGATTGGCCAAGGGTCTCGATCTTGACGCGATCCGAGCGGATCAGGCCGATGAAGCCCAGCGCCGCCGCCAGCCGCTTGGCAAATTCCAACTTCGAAGGCGTGCCGAAATGCATCGACTCGCTGGCGTCGATCAGCGCGTAAAAATGCAGATCCTCTTCTTCGAGGAACAGCTTGAGAAACAGGCGGTCGAGCCGGGCGTAGGTGTTCCAATCGACAAAGCGCAGATCGTCGCCCGGTACGTAACTGCGAAAATCGGCGAACTCGACGCTCTGCCCTTTGCGCAGGCTGCGGCGCTCTCCCTTGATGCGGCCGCGGAATATCTTCCGGCTTACGAGTTCCAGTCGCTCGAGTTGCACGAGCAATTCCGGCGTCAAAAGCGGCGTATCGGTCGTGGACATGCGGTCGATCCTAGGCTGCCGCGGACTCTTCGGCCTTTTCTGGCACAAGCTCGAGCAAATCCAGCAGCACGCGGTCGCTGGCGATGCCTTCGGCCTGGGCCTCGAAATTCGGGATCACGCGGTGCCGCATGGCGGGCAGGTACGACCGGCGGACGTCTTCGAAACTGACGTTGAAGCGCCCCGCCAAGAGAGCCCGCATCTTCGACGCCAAGGCCAAGGTCTGCGCGCCGCGAGGGCTCGCCCCCCAGCGCAGATACTTGTTCGTCACCGGAAACGCCAAGGGACTTTCGGGGTGCGTGGCCATCGTCAGCCGTACGATGTAATCCTGCACATGTGGCGCGAGCACCACTTCGCGAATCAGTTTTTGCCAGCGCAGAATTTCCGTGCCGTCCATCACTTTCTGCGGCGTCATCTCCACACCCCGCGTGGTGCGATCGATGATCGTGGCCAGTTCCGCCCGGCTCGAATAACCGACCACCAACTTGAAAAAGAACCGGTCCAGTTGCGCCTCGGGCAGTGGATAGGTTCCTTCCTGCTCGATGGGGTTTTGCGTCGCCAGCACGAAAAACGGTTTCTTCAGCACATAATGCTGACCGGCCACGGTGACCGTTCCTTCCTGCATCGTCTCGAGCATGGCGGACTGCGTCTTGGGCGTGGCGCGATTGATTTCGTCGGCCAAACAAATCTGCGTGAAGATCGGCCCGCGCTGAAACTCGAAGACCCGTTTCCCCTCGGCCGTCTCCATCACCATGTTCGTCCCCAGGATGTCGGCCGGCATGAGGTCGGGCGTGAACTGGATACGCGAGAAATCGAGATCCAAGACGGCGGCCAGCGTGCGCACGAGCAAGGTCTTTCCGAGTCCGGGTACCCCTTCCAGGAGGCAGTGACCACCGACGAAAAGACAGGCGAGCACGCCGTCGACGATATCGTCGTGGCCGACGATGACGCGGCCGATTTGCTCGCGCACGGCCGCATAACGCGCGACGAATTCCTGGGCGTCGCGCTCGATCGATTCCCCAATGCTCATAGTCTGTTCCTGAAGTTCTAAGTTCGAGTTTCGCAGTTTAGGCCGCCAGAGCGGCCGTGTTTTCCAGGAGGTCGAGGACTTTTCGGCTACCTTGGCCGCCGAGTCCCCATGAGGAAACTTGTTCGCGGAGGCTGCATCGTCGCAAGGTGCCCAGCATATC
>DASZWQ010000005.1 GCA_035546535.1 Pirellulales bacterium
GAACTTCAACTCGGAAATTCTCAATGCCGGGCTCGAACAGACGATCCTGGCATCGGCCACCGGTCAGCAGACCGCTTCGGATTCGGAGACGTTGGCCACCAATCAGCTCACCTTTGGCTCGGCCTCGGTCACGATCGTCAACGCGCCCCCCGTGCCCGCAACGTTGTCGGGCCGCGTGTACGTCGACAGCAACGGCGACGGTACCTTCGACAGCGGCGATTCGGGGTTGGGTAACGTAGTCGTCGCGCTGTTCGATTCGTCCCACAACGCGGTTGGTTCGCCACAGATCACCGCGGCGGACGGTAGCTACTCGTTCACCAATCTCGCTCCGGGCACGTACTCCGTGGGCGAGGTCAAGCCGACCGGCTTCTTTGAAACCGCCGTGAATGTCGGCACGGTGAACGGCGCCTCAAGCGGCACATCCAGCGGCCTGGACACGATCAACTCGATCGTTCTCGACTCGGGTTCGACCGGCGTGGACTATAACTTCGGCGTGCAGGCGCCCGTCGGTCTGTCGGGCACCGCCTATGTCGATCAGAACAACGACCAGACATTCGACACCGGTGATACCGTTTTGGCCGGCGTCAGCGTGCAACTGCTCGACTCGACCAACACCCCCGTCGGTTCACCGAAAGTGACGGACGCCAGCGGCAACTTCTCCTTCACAGGTCTGGCGCCGGGAACTTACTCGCTCAAAGAAACGCCCCCCGCCGGCGCGTTTGCCACGGCGGCCAACGTCGGTTCGATCAATGGCTCGCCGGTTGGCACCGCCAGTGACAGTCAGACCATCTCGACCATCGCGCTGGGATCGGGCCAGGCCGGCACCGGATACGACTTCGCCCTTGGACAATTCGGGACAATCTCGGGCACGGAATTCATCGACAACGACGCCAATAACTCCTTCAACACCGGCGACTCGCCGCTGCCGGGCGTCACGGTCCAGTTGCTCAATGCGGCCAGCCAGGTCGTCGACTCGAAGGTCACGGCCGCCGACGGAACTTACGCCTTCACTAATGTCGTGCCAGGCACCTACACGGTGCATGAAACGGATCCCGGTAACGGCCTGGTGCCCACCAGTTCCACGATCGGCAACGATAGTGGCACACAAGTGGGCGTCGACACGATCAGTTCGATCGTGATTGGCAACGGCACGGTTGCGTCAGGGTACAACTTCGGCACGCAGAGCAACATTCCACCGATCGTGCAGGTACGGTTAGCGGCTACGGCGCTCGACGGCAGCGCGCTGCCCTCTACGATTCCCGGCGGATCGAAGTTCTGGCTGTACGAGTATGTGACCGATTTGCGGCAACCGACGAGCGACGCGCTGGGCGTCGAAGAGGCCTATTCGACGATCACGTTCGACTCGTCGAAGTTCCAGGTGGTGAGCCCGCTCACTTTTGCCCCGAATTATCAGTTCAGCGAATCGCCATCGAATGGACAGGCGCCAACGAACCTGGCCAACGTCGGCGCCTTTGCCGGCACGACCAGCTTCCCCTCGTTAAACTTGGGGAATCAAGGGAGCCAGGAGCAGCTTGTCTTCCAAGTCGAGCTCGAGGCTGTGGGCGGTGGCTCTTCGGACATCACCGTAGGCCTGCCGACCAGCACGCCGTTGAATCCGCTCGGGATCGCCGTGTTTGCCGATCCGCCGGCGTTGGATTCGCCGCTATTGACGGCCTCGCAAGTGCATTTCATCGGCCTGAGCAATTTGCAGACGACCGAGCCGACGTTCGTATCGATCGATTCGCCGGTGACGGTGACAAACAGCAGCACGGCCGGCGCCACCACGCCGTTGAATTTCACGGTGCACCTGAGCCAGCCGTCGCCCGTGCCGATCACGGTCACTTATACGACGCAAGACATCGGCAGCGATAATGCCGTCGGTGGCAATACGGCCTCGACACCTGGCGCGGATTACGTCCTGCCCGATTTCGACGGCACGCCCGCCAATGAAAACGTCGGCGAGTTCACCATACCCGCCAACACGCAGGACCTGACAGTACCGTTGGTGCAGGCGATCGGGAATTCCCTGAACCAGGCCGACAAGAGTTTCCATGTCGTCCTTACGAGTGCGGATAACAACATCGTCGTGTCGCAGTCGGCGAACTCCTCGCAAGCCGTTATCCAGTCGGCGGTGCCGCAGCCCACGATCACGGTGCAGCCGACTTCCGGAAGCGAGGGAGATGTTGCCACCTTCAGCGTGACCGTCTCGGCCGGCAGCGGGCAAACGATCACGGTCCACTACGAGACGACCGCCAGCAGCCCGCAAAGCGCGATCCCGGGAACCGATTTCCAAGTCACCTCGGGCGACTTGACGTTCTTGCCAAGCAACACGGGCTCGACGCAAACGGTGCAGATCGCTCTGCCATTCGATCCGAGTGAAGTGCCGCCCACGACGTTCCAGTTCGTGCTGTCGGCGGCCACGAACGCCACGCTATCCGGCGGCCAGTCACAGCTCGCCGTGCTCGGCACGATTCTGCCGCCGGCGACCGGCAGCCTGTCGGGATTTGTCTATCACGACATCAACGGCAACGGCCTGCGCGATGCGGGCGAAACGGGATATGCCGGCGTCACCGTTGCTCTGACGGGTACGACGATCTTCGGTCAGCAAGTGAGTCTGACGACCACGACCGCGGCCGACGGCTCGTACGTGTTCAGCCACCTGGTGGCAGGGCATTACGTCATCAAAGAGACGCAGCCGTTGATCTTCCTTGAGGGGCTCGATCACATCGGCACTCAAGGCGGCGATGCGTCCGTCCAGGATCAATTCACGATCGATCTGGGGAACGGCGTCGCCGGAACCAATAACAACTTCGGCGAAGGTGACGTCAACCCGAATATGTTCTGGTGGCCGTACTTCTAAAATCGGCCCTATCGACAGTCGTAAGAGAAGCCGTGCGCGCCGCGCCTCAATTGTCGAAGTGCGGCTGTCCACTACCAGCGATACTCGAAGCCGGTCGTAAAGCCCTGCAGCCACATGTCGGTCGGGTTGTTGAGGAACATCGGCCGTGCGACGACTTGCGGCGCACCGGGCGTATAGGGCGGATTGACGACGAAATCGATCTCGTTCCCCGGTCGTACCAGCCGCGTGATGTACGTGAAGTTGTAACCGACCGTGGCCCGCCAGCCGGGCGTGATCTGATAGCCGAGCTTCAGGTTCAGCTCCGGAATCATCGAGAACTGGTTGCGGCGATAGACGCCCATGTTGCTGGGCTGTGTGAGTAGGCCGCCGGCATAGTCGGTCGATGTGGTGCCGGTGCGAACGCGCGTGAACCCGTCGATGTTGACGATTTCATTCATGTTGCCCAGGGCGATCTTGCCGGTCGTTTCCAGCACCCAGCGGCCCTTGCGGATATCGCTGAACAGCCCGATATCGCCACCGTTGAAATTGTTCTTTACCCCGAAACTATCCAGGTTTTGAAAGCCTGCGCCAGCCGGCAGTCCGCCACCGACGGTATTGATGTTGTCCTGAATTTGAATGCCTTCCTCAGTGCGGAACCAGCGGTAGCCGCCCACGAGGAACATGCGATGGTCGTGCAGCAGGTTGACGCCGATCAAGCGTTTGAGCAGCACATTGGCCGACTGGATCGAGCTGGACGAGGTGATATGGATGCTACCGTCGAGATTCAACGTGCCACCGCCCGGCCCCACGAAGTTCGGGTACGCTACCAGCAGCGCCGATTGGGCCGGCGGCTGCGCCGGTAAATGCGGCGGCGGCGGCGTGAGTGTCGGCGGGGCTGGATTGAAGTAGGGACGGGCCAAGATAGGGTCCGACGTGGATCCGTTACTGAAGATCGACGTGGCGTTGTAGTTCGTCGTCTCGGTGCCGAGGGCGTAGTAATTACCTTCCACGGCCAGCACGTCGCCCACGAGCCATGCGCCCAGGGTAACGCGGCCGCCGCTGCGCATGTCCGTATTCAGCCGTTGGTCGCCGAACAGGATGCTCGTACCCGGCTGGCCCAGAACGCCGGCCTGGTTTTGCGGAGTGCCCAGCGGGCTGGTGGTGACCAAGGGGGGAACGTGATTTCCCTTGACCCAGAAGCCCAGGTAGTCGAAATCGGCCCACATCGAGCGGCACGAGTAAATCTCGTTCCACAAGACGTTGGTCGTAGGCACGGAGCGGACCGCCGCCATGAAACTGCTCATTTGCTGCGGCGAACCGTAGCCGTCGCAGTCGCCGTCGACGTATTCCTCGTCGCCGCCGGCTTGAGGTGCTGATGGCACCTCTTCGCCTGCGGAGTAGTCGTTGTTCGTGGATGCGTAGTGCATCATTTGCGGCGCGGGGACATTCCCTTGTGTACTTGCCATCAAGGCATTGATGCGGTTGTTCGCCGATTGCGGAAGTACGGCGACCTGAGGATCAATAAGCTCCGAAGCCGCGGACTCGTCCGCTCCGAAGCCAAACGAGGGGCCCAGAGAGGGCGCCGATACCTGGCTGATCGCCGCGGCCGGCGTGTTCTCGACAGCCGCAGCTTTCGCTTGCTGCCGTTTGAGGTAATACGAGTCGACCACGCCCTTGGTCGGAGTGGGGGCCCGGGGGGATTGTCCCCAGGCGACCACAGCGAACTGGGCAATGGCCGCTATCAAAACTGCGACGCGGATCATGCCTATTGACCCCCCGATGAAAGTCCAAACCGTCGGCCGGCCGTGCCAGTTCTGACGGTTGTGCGGTATATGCCAGATCGTCCGAATGATCCGATTCTTCCAAAGAATCGGGGGCTCCCGGCATAGTCTCCCGCGCTTTCCGGAGTGATGCGGGGCACGTAGCTTTCCACGGTCCCTCATTCTGCCCGCGGCAGTTACGAGGCGCGGTCGTGTTTGCATGCCCGCGGGAGGACTGTCGGCAGCCCCTGGACGGAAACTGCGCATACGGCTGCCAGGCAGGGGGCGTCAGCTTCGGAAATCGGGGGGCGAATCGTCTCCGAGGACCGTTTAGCGCGAGCGAAGCAAGGCGGGGGGTGACGCGGAGAGTGCCGCAATTTCGCGATTCGCAAACTTTAACTTTTTAATTGACTATTCTGCCACCCCAGCGGATATTCGGTAGAACTTTCAATTTTTTCCGTCCCCGATAAGGAACAGAGCCTCAACAGGGCCCTGCGGTGGGCGGGATGCGGGTCAACAGGGGAGGGCCTCTCCGTGGGTTTCTGGCAATTGTCTCGCGCGCGCCGGGCGCTCTTTAGTAAGAAGAAGGATTTGCTAGGTGCCACGCTAGCGCGGCGCAGCTCCAACCTGTTCATCGAACCGCTCGAAGAGCGCTTGCTGTTCTCGATTGCGCCGACCTTGGTTTCGGTCATCAGCAATATCCCCACGGACGGCGCCTCGCTGAGCACGGATCCCAACCATCCGACCGCCTTCACGCAAGCTCCGCAGCAACTGATCCTGAATTTCGACAGCAGCCAGACCATCGACCCCACGACGCTGGCAGCCGGAATTCAGATCGTGCGCGCGAATGGCGACAGCATCATCGGCAATTCAAACGACATTGCGCTGGTCGCGCAGCCGTCGAATCCCGTGGCCACCAAGTCCTACGATTACTTCGAGGGGATTCCCGAGCAGACCAACCAGGTCGTGATTCGTTTTCTGAACACGCTTCCTGATGACACCTATCAAATCTCGGTCACCAGCGCGCTGAAGAATACTTCAGGGCAATCGGTCAGCAATCCTCAGTCGCTCAAGTTCTCGCTCAACTACGGCGCCCAGGTGTCAGCCGTCGTGCCGCAACCGGTGACGCGCGTTAACGGAGTGCTGACGCAGGCGGCAAACCAGATTCAGGTTTATTTTACGAACGACACGCTACAGACGCTGCCTGGGACGAACAACCTCGATCCTTCGCTGTTTCAGTTGATTTTCACGGGCGCCAACGGTGGCACGGCCACAACGGCGGACGACGTCACGTACAATCCCACGTCGGTTGTCTACGACTCGACGTCGAACATGGCGACGCTGACGTTCTCGAAAGCGCTCGACCAGCTCGGCAGCGGGACCGGCACGTTCCGTCTGCGCATCGGCGACGATGCCGTGAATGGCGGCACGTCGACGGTCGATGTCGGGAACAGCTCGAAACTCCCGTCGATCGCCGGGTTCACGACCTTCAGCGGAGCGTTTCCGGTTGGCCAGCTCGATTCGGCCAACACGCTGGTCTCCAATAGTACGCTGCTCACCAACGCCCAGATTGCAGCCCCCGATCCCAACAATCCCGACGATCCCCTGCGCGACCCGCTCCTTTATCCCGGAGGCGTGACCGATCCGGGCCAGCAGAATCAGCCGGCGCCGACTTCGAGCGACACGCCGATGACGGGCCAGATTCCGGCAATCGATACGATCGACGATTCGAATCACTTTTACAGTTCGCCCAACATCGATCCAAGTTCGGGAGTCAGTCCGCAGGCTACCTTCGGACCCGACTCCGCTGCCAGTGGGATCACGACGCTCTATTACAACTTCCGTGCCATCTATGGCACCGATCCGTTGGGCAATCCGCTGATCAATCAGATCACGGCGCAGCAAGAACAGGACGTGCGCGACATCTTCACGCTGTGGGGGCATTACCTCGGCGTGCAATTCGTCGAAACCGCGACGCAGGGTTTGACGATCGCCACGGGCGACACGCGGGCCGTCGCCTCGTACATTCCGGTCACGAGCCTGAACGGCATCGAGGGGCTCAGTCAGATCACCGGCGACGACAACACCGTTACGACCATCCCTGTTGCCATCGTCAGCAATCTCACCGACTGGGGAGCAAGCGAATACGGCGGCGCCTATTTCCAGCAGGCCATGCAGCAGATTGGTCACTACCTGGGCTTGAACCAGTCAAACGACCTGCCCGGCTTGCAAGTCATGGGCAGCTCGGGCGCCGCGACGGATACCAGCGGCAACCCGATCACTAACACGCCGGAGCCGGTGCTGCCGGGCAACTTCGACATCATGGACGGGCAGTACCTGTACCGCCCCGACGGCAGCGATATCAACGTCTACAGCTTCTCGCTCGAGCACTCGGGCACATTCTCCGCTGAGACGATCGCGCAGCGCGCGCCGGTCAGCAGTCTGCTTAACACGGTGCTGACGTTGTACGATAGCTCGGGCAATATGATTGCCCGCAACGACGACTATTTCGGTTCCGACTCGTACATCAATGTCCCCTTGCAGTCTGGGCAGTACTACATCGTCGTCACCAGCACGGGCAACACGGATTTCAATCCGAACGTGCCGTTGAGCGGCAATGGCGGCACGACCCAGGGTTTCTACGACCTGCGCTTGAGCTTCAACCCGATTCCGCCCGACAAGCAGTTGACGGACATCGGCGGTCAGGCGCTGGATGGCGACCTGGATGGGATCGCGGGCGGGGATTTCAACTTCTGGTTCCAGGTCGGCGACTCGTCGAACACAATTTTCGTCGACAAGACCGCGGCAGCCGGCGGCAATGGCAGCCTCACGAGCCCCTTCAATAATCTGGCAACCGCGCTCACGGCCGCCACGAGCCTTTCGGCCGGCGGCACGAAGGAAGTGATCCTCCGCATCGAAGGGAACGGCGGAGCCGACGGCAACGTTTCGACTCTCGGTGACGATGTCGCTTACGAGATCGGTCGCAATTCGCTCGGCAATCCGCTATCCGACGGCACGACCTTCAACGTGCCCAAGGGCGTCACGGTGATGATCGACGCCGGGGCCGTGCTGAAGCTGCAGGGCGCGAATGTGAATGCCGGCACCTTCGCACAGGGTGACAACCGCAGCGGCGGCGCCATTCAAGTCCTGGGAACGCCGCACCAAAGTGTGTACTTCACTTCCGATAACAACGAGTCGATCGGCGTCGACACCAATCCGCTGCACACGACGCCGCTACCGGGTGATTGGGGTGGCCTGGTATTCCAGAACGATTCGGATTACGAGCAGAACGGCGTCTTTTTGAACTACGTGGCGCACGCCGACATTTCTTACGGCGGCGGTCCGGTGAACGTCGTCGGCCAGCAGCAGGTATACACGCCGATCGACCTGGTCACCTCGCGGCCCACGATCCTGGACAACAACATTCACGACAACGGCAATGCAGCGATCAGCGCCGATCCGGACAGCTTCCAATTCAGCCTGGTCGAGGGAAACAGTGCCGCGCAAGGCGGAACCTTCATCGCCGACTACAATCGGGCCGGTCCGCTGGTGCATGGCAACGTGTTGGCGCGCGACAGCATCAACGGCCTGTTCATTCGTATTCGAGTGAATGCTGGCGAACCGATCGACGTCTTGGACGTCACGGCTCAATTGGCCTCGACCGACATCGTGTACGTGCTGTCGCAGAACCTGGAGGTGCAAGGGGAAACCGGCGGGAACGTGGCCCTTGACGCCAATGGCCAGGTTACCGACACCACCCTCGCGGATGCCGATGGTCAAGCGCGCCTCAGCGCCGGCGGCGGCGTCGGCAACCTGGTGGTCGATCCCGGCGTGATCGTCAAGAGTAACAACTCGCGCATTGAAGTCGGCATGGGCGCGCAGCTCATTGCCGAGGGGACTTCGGCCAAGCCGATCATCTTCACCTCGCTATTTGACGACACTTACGGCGCCGGCGGGGTGTTCGCGACGACGGGCAACTTCAGCAGCATCGGCAATGCCGGGGACTGGTCGGGCTTCTTCTTCAATCCGATTTCCACGGGCAGCTTCGATCACGTCGAGATTACGGATGCCGGCGGCATGTCGTCGATCGAGGGCGGCTTCGCCGACTTCAATGCCGTGGAAATCTACCAGGCCACGGTGCGTATCGCCGATAGTGTCATCGAAAACAACGCCGGCGGCGCCGACTCCACGAATCGCAATGGCCGTGGCTCGAATGCGGCCGCGGCAATTTACGTCATCGGTGCTCAGCCGGTGATCGTCAACAACATCATCCGCAACAATAAAGGCGATGCGATCAGCATCAATGCCAACAGTCTCAACGCGGAAAACGTCCCCGATTGGGGGCGCAGCACCGGAACGCTCGGGCGCTTCACGCAGTTTGACGACAATTATGGTCCGCTCGTGCGGTTGAACGTGCTGCAGGGCAACGATATGAACGCCATGGAGGTTCGTGGCGCCACGCTCGATACGCAGTCAATCTGGGACGATACCGACATCACGCACGTTTTGCTAAGCAACATCGACATCCCGAATTTCGAGAGCGTCGGCGGCCTCGAGCTGAAGAGCAGTCCCACGCAGAGCCTGGTCGTCAAGCTCGCCGGACAAACGGCCGGCTTCACCGCCGGCGGACAGCCCCTCGACATTTCCAACCGCATCGGCGGCACGTTGCAGATTCTTGGCACGCCGGGTCATCCCGTCGTCCTCACTTCGCTGGGCGACAACACGGTGGGGGCCGGCGTCGACCTGTCGGGCAATCCGGTGCTCGTCACGGTACCGCCGACTCCGTCGCTCAATATTCAATTCGAATTCGACTCGACGGTGCCGACTGCTGCCCGCGCGGCTTTGCAGCAGGCGGCTGCCGCCTGGGCCGCGGTCATTCACACGCCCGTCACGATCACGATCGACGTCAGCTTCGCTCATGGATTGCCGACGGACGTGCTTGGCGACACGTTGCCCGTGTTCGCATCGCTCGACTACGACCAGGTGCGCTCGGCGATGATCGCCAACGAGCAATCGGACGACCAATTCCTAAGCCTGCTGCCGACGTTCTCGCAGCTTCAAACGACGTTCCCGGACAATACTTATACGCTCAACAGCAGCATGCAAGTGGCCCGGTCCGAGGCGCTAGCCCTGGGCTTCAGTCCGAATGTCCTGCCGACGCAGGTGTCGAAGGTCGATGGCAAGACGCCGGTCGACGCGACCATGGAGTTCAGCCTCGATTTCCCCTTCGATTTCACTAATTCCGACGGCACGACGGCGGGCGACGTCGACTTCACGGCCGTAGCGACTCACGAGATCGGCCACGCGCTGGGCTTCGATAGCGCCGTCGACGACATCGTGGGGGGCGTTAAGCAAGTCAGCATGACGCCGCTCGACATGTTCCGTTTGGCGCCGGGCCAGGGGGCTACGAATTTCACCAACGCGCCGCGCCTGCTCGAGTCCACGGCCGTGGGCACGCAGGTCTTTTACGACGGCGGAGAGTTCGACAATCCTTCGTTGATGGTTCCTGGTTCGACGGCGGGCGATATCCCGCTCTCGACCGGTACCGACTTCCAAGCCAGCCACTGGGAGTACCGTGGTGATCTCTCGTCCACGACGCCGATCGGCATCATGGACCCTGTCATCCTCAACGGCGAGCACATCCAGCAGACCGACATTCGAGCGATGGAACTGTTGGGGTGGAATACCTCGAGCACGGCCGGGGCCGGCGCCTGGCAGGGGATCACGCTCACGCAATACGCCAATGACCGCAATGTCGCCCTGGTCAACGAGCTGGAGCCGTCGTATACCGGTTCGACCGGTGATACCAACGGCGCGATTACCACGGCGCAATCGCTCGGTTCGTTGGCCCCCGACCAATTGAACGGCGACGAGAATCTGCGCCTGGGTTTCACGGTCAACGGCTCAATCAGCTACGACAACCCGGCGGATCAGGACATCTATTCGTTCCAGGGTACGGCCGGTACGGAAGTGTGGATGCAGATTTCCAACACCACATCGTCCCTCGATACGGTTTTGCAACTGGTACAAGTCGCCAGCGACGGGTCGACGACCGTCGTGGCACAGAGCGACAACGCCTACGCCGAACTGACGACCCCGGGGTTGATGCAACAGGAAAATCTGGCGATCAATCCGAACGCGTATTCGACCTCAACGACGACCTACGCGCCAAATCCGCAGCCACTGGCGCTCGGCAATTTCTCGGGCGGCGTTCCGTCGTTGGCCAACGACTTCCAGCCCGATCCGACCGGCGTCAACGCGGAGTTGTACAGCAAGAACCAGATGGACGCGGGAATGCGGGTGACCTTGCCGGGAACCGCCGGGCAGACGTTTGCCTACTACGTGCGCGTACTGAGCAAGAACGGGCAGACCAGCGGCCAATACACGCTGCAGATCCGCCTGCAGGAACAGCCCGAGGTGGCAGGCAGCACCGTCCAATTCGCCGATATCCGCAATGCGACGACAGCCATCAACGTGCAAGGGCTGCCAGACAGCTCGCCGCTGACCAGCACTTCTACGCAAGTCTTCAATCCCAGCCTGGTCAACGGGATCTCGAACGATACGTTCAATGGCGCGCAGGACCTGGGTAACCTGCTGACGAGCGACCAGAACATCATCAGCGTTTCCAGCCAGTTGGTCAACGCGGCACAGGTGCAGTGGTACAAGTTCACGCTCGACTACGCGGACGTGCAAGCGATCGAAGGGGGTACCGACGCCAACCAGTCGTGGGCCACGATGTTCGACATCGACTATGCCGGCGGCACCGCCCGCCCGGACCTCACGCTGTCGGTCTTCGACGCGCTGGGCAACTTGATTTACATCAGCCGCAACTCGAACGACGTGGGTGACCAGCCGACCCCCACCGCTTCGGCGCAATCAAACCTTTCGACGGGCTCGTCGAGTCCGCTCGATCCGTTCCTGGGTACGGTTCAGTTGCCGGTGGGCGCGAGTAAGACGTACTACGTCGCCATCAGCTCGGACGCGGAGCTGCCCACGGACCTGTCGCAGACGTTCCTGCCTGCGGCCAACAGCCCCGAGGCGATCGCGAATCCGTCCTTACCGACGGTCCCATTGGCCTTGTCGCTGGAGCGCATGGAGCCGGTGGATAGCGTGACGCGGATCGTCGAGGATCATATCGATCCCACGGTTCCCGCTGGCTCGGGCGCGCTGTCGCAGTTGCCGCTCAATCCCGGTGGCGGCTACACCACTTCGGATGGTAGTACGATCAATCCGACGACGACGTCGATCCTGCCGATTGCGCCGGCGTTTATTAACAATCCCAATCCGAATCAGCCCAGCTCCGTCGTTAACGCGCTCGCGGCCAACGTGGTGTCTTATGGGCTGGGGGATGTGCCCTTGCTCATCGCGGCGGAAAACGATAACGCCGTTCCCACCCAGTTGTTCTCGGTGAATGCCGCGACAGGCGCCATCAACAACAACGGCAACCCCATCGGCCGAATTCCCAGCGTCAGCGGCGGCAACATCGCGGCCACCAGCACGATCACGATGCGCAGCGACGGTTTGCTATTCGGCGATCAGACGATTCTGACCCCTAACGCGAACGGCGGCGATACGGTCCTCATCGATCCGTCGAATGCGCTGGCTTACGTTGACGGGCCTGACAATATTGCGGCCGGGCAGATCCCACAGTTCTCACCGACGACTCCGCCTCCGCCGCCAAAAGTTCCTAACAACGCGGTCACCACCGATCCCACACAGGCGGTCGGCGGGATGACCTTCATCGACACCGGCGTGGGACACGGCACCATCGACTCCTCCGACACCGACCATTACTACGCCTACTACGCGGTGACGGACAATTTCGGGGTCTCGCACTTGTACCTGGTGAATCCAACCAATGGCACTGCCACCGGCAACACGATCTTCAATCCCGTGCCGCTCAATGGCGCGGGAACGTACGGGCCGAACGACGGCACCATGTACATGGATCCCACCAAGCTGAATTACGTTCCCTTCTCGGGGAACGAGTATGTCACGAATAGCGATGTTGGCACAGTGACCGGACTGGCGACCGTGCAACAACAAGGCGTGATCATCCAATTCCCGCCCGCGTCACAAATCGACGACGGCGCGGTCTTCAGCATTTCCGACTCTTCTCACACCGACAAGTTCGAGTTCATCTTCACCCAAGGCGAGAATACCGGCACGAACATTCCGATATTGATCTCGCCGACCGACGATGCCGCCACGGTCGCCACGAAGGTCAAGGGCGTGCTCGATTCACTCGTTCCGTCGAAAACGAACATCAACCCCAATAACCTGAACATCGCCACCGAGCAAGACGGCGCCTTCCTCACCGTTATTGGGGCGTTTGGCGTCAATGGTGGCACTGCGCCTATCAATACCTTCGGCTTACCAGAAGGAGGTCAGGCGGTATATGGCGTTACGGCCAGCGGCCAGTTCATTTCGATCAACACCGAATTCGACTCGATCTTTTTCAACGGGAACCCGCCGCAGGGCATCGTCAAAAGCATTAGCACGTTGGGCATAAACGTCCAGTTCGCTGGCCTGTGCGCGCCCCCCCAAGACCTGGACATCAACGGCGACGGCTTCGGCGGCGACCTGTCGAATATCTTGTTCGCCATCACCACCACCGGCGATATTTACGCCATCGACACCACGCTCAACAACGGTGCCGGCGGGATCGTCACTTCCGTACCTTCGAAGGTCGGTGGCGCGACGGTGAACCTGTGGCCCAACGGCGCCAATCACCTGAGCACCGGGATTCACAACGTACAGGGCCTGGCTTTTTCGCCCGTCGACGTGAATCTCTGGCATCCGACGACCCTGGGTGCGACCGATCCGGGACATGGAATCAACGCCGCTCCGGACAACAGCCGCGACCTGGGCACGAATCTCCCGGGCACAAACAACACCGACGTGGCGGGCGGCGCCAGCTACTACTTCGGTTTGGAAGACTACGAGAGCAACAGCCCGGCGACCGCTCCGTTCCATTACCTCTCGTACCCGACGCTGACGCAGTTCGACTCGCCGACTTCGCTCATTACCGGCGCGCTTCCGGGCACGCCCAATGCCCAGTACGGCTTTAATCTTTCCAACGAGCAGCAGGCGCTCACGGCGTACAACGCGGGTGAATGGCCCATTCCGGCGGAAGTCACCAGGAACAGCCTGCAGCATTTGCTGATCGGCAACAATGACTCGGCGCCGGGAGGAGCGCACGGCGACTTGATCACCGATTCGTTCAGCCTGGACGGCTATTCGGCCAACGACGTGCCGACGTTGTATTTCAACTATTTGTTGTCGGCCGGCTGGAACCAGTCGACAGAATCAGGAGCGGACATTGCGAAGGTGTCGGTCTCGACCGACGGCGGCGCCACCTGGAAGGTCGTGGCCAGCAACCAGTCTTCGGACATGGCCCAATATCAGTCGGTATTTTCCAACACCGGCTCGGGCAACCCGCTGCAAGGAAATCAGTTCCTGTTCAACGCCCCCTTGGTCAACCCGGCCGACCCGACGCAGGGCATTATCGACACCTGGCGACAAGCGCGCATCGATCTGTCGCAGTTTGCCGGTGATTCGAATATCAAGCTGAAATTCACGTACGTGGCTACGGGCGCGAACGACCAGGCTTACCTTGCCAACGGCGGAAATAACAGCGCCGGCATTCAAGCCGGCCTGGCCATCGACGACATCGAGGTGGGGCTGGCCGGCCGCGGCGAAATGGTCACGCAGGACCCCAACACGCTCAACAAGTCGACCGATCCGACGACGCTGAATTCGATCACGACGTTTTTCACGGTTCCGCAGCCGCCCTCTGGCTCGGCCACGCAATCGCTGGTGGGCGCGTACGAGTTGTCGATCCGCCGTGGCCAGGAATATGCCACCACCCAGTTCGGTATCAGCAACGCCATCGCCGTCGATCCCACGAAACTGCTCTTGGGCAGCGACCGGTCCGAAACGAACTATTCGATGCTCGCGCCGGGCATGGTCGAGATGGATCTCGATTCGTTGATCATTCCGGCATTTAGTTTCTCCCTGTATGAGAATCCTGCGGCGAATCTATCGGCGCCCGCCACATTCTCCATCAGCGATGGCTTTGGCAATTCGAAGACATTCGAGTTTGACTCCGAGACCTTGCCGATCGACACGAGCAATCCGCTTGATCCGATCATTGACTACATTCCCAACGGCGTCGCCTCGGGCAATGTCGGTATTCCGTTCTTCTCGCTCAATCAGGACGCCCTGGTTCCGCTCACGCAAGTGCAGCTGAATCAACTCAATCAAACGATCGTCAACACCATCAATGCGCAAACAAGCAATTCGTTCCGTGTGCGGGCGGTGCTCGACCCGTCGGGCAAGATTTTCCTGATTCCCACGACTTCGCAAACGGCGCAGGTGAGTGTCGACGTGAGCAATTCCGTGGGATTGCTCAATACATCACCGCAGATCGTGGCCGGCGATACATTCACTCTGAGTGATGGCGTTTACAGTCGCACGTTCGAATACGTTCTCAAGGGCGGTACCGTCACTACCAATGGGCAACTACTGCCCGACGGTAATCACGCCGTCCTTTTCACGACCGCGGACAGCCCGAACACGGTCGCGACGAATATTCTCAAGGCGATCAACAGTCAGACCAGTTCGCTGTTCGGAGTATCAGCTTCGATCCAAGGCTGGAATGGCACTGGTCCGCAGCCGAACGGGCCGCCCACCAGCAACCAGATCAACCTGTTCGGCGCGCAGGTGCTGTCGAACGGCGTCCCGGGCATCACCGTGCTGAAGTACGACAACCGCGGCGACGTCAACCCGGTACGGGCGCAAGGTGAATTGATCATCGCCAACAACGATATCCGCAACGCCTCGAATTACGGCATCAACGTCACGCCGGCGGTGCGCGACGCCACCGACGCGCAGCAGCAGTCGGCGGCCAACCTGCTCACGCTCAACAATTCGGTCAATCAAAAGTCCGTGGCGGTGCCGCAAGGTCCGCTGTTCCCCGGAAGCAAGAATTTCACGTTCGGCCTGGGTCTCGTGCCGGGCGTCGTGATCGAGAACAACATCATCGACAGTGCCGGAACGGCCGGCATCAATTTCACCGGCGACGCCGATACCGACTCGCAGGGCAACATCATCCCGACCGCGGTCGTTGCGTTCGGGAAGATTGTCAATAACACGATCTACGGCGGCGGCTCGGGCGTGGGCATCGCGGTCTCGAAGAACTCGAGCCCGACCTTGCTCAATAACATCCTCGCCAACTTGTCGATCGGCGTGATCGTCGATCCGTCGAGCTCGACGACGGTGCTCGGATCGAACTTGTATCAAGGCAACACGCAGAACACAGTGGGCACGGGCTTGGGATTCTCGGCCGCTACGCCTTCGGCCGCTGCGCCCTTGTTCGTCAACCCGACGCAGCATAATTTCAACCTGCTCGAATCCAACAGCTCGGGCTTGCCGAACCTGGCCATCGACAGCTCGACGCAGACGCTCGCCGATCGCCCCGCCATGACGGCGGTCGATAGCCCGGTGGGAATCGGCGTGGTCAACGGCGTGGTCGTCGGTTTCCCCATTATTGCTCCGGCCACCGACGAGACGGGCAAGCTGAGGATCGCCGACCCGAACGTGCAGTCCAGCGGCGGATCGAGCGGAAGTAACATCTTCATCGATCGTGGTGCGCTCGATCGCAGCGATTTCACCGCGCCCACGGCCGCGCTGTTCAACCCGGCCGACAACGGTGCGACGGATCAGGATCCCACGCTGAACAGTGTCCTGTACGGTGGTGGTCCGCTGCCGAATTTCCAGATTCAGCTCAGCGATGGCACCGGTTCGGGCGTCGACGATTCGACGGTTTCCACGGCCAGCTTTGCCGTCTACATGGACGTTCCGGCCGGCCAGAATCCCGCCAACTTCCCGCAGGATTTGTTGACCGACGGCAATCAATACGTCTTTACGTACGACGCCGTCAACCACATCGCGCGATTCACGCCGACGATTGGCAGCTGGGCCAGCGGCCACTCCTATACGATCGTGGTGGCCAACTCGGGTCCCAACGCCATTAAGGATCTCTCGGCCAATCCGCTGAACCCCAATAGCGACTCGGGTAACACGGCCGGCCTGACGATCTTCCAAGTCTCGATCCAATCGATGAACTTCGGTACGGCACCGGCGCCGTATCCGACAACGCTCGCTCAGAACGGCGCGCGGAACATCGTCAACGGCGACGGCCTGTTCCTCGGCTCGAGTGAAAGCTCGTCAGCCGACGGCCAGCCCAATGTCAACGCCGGTAACGGTCAGTTGGGCAACGGAGTCGTATTCGGCACCTTGGTGCCCGGCACCGTCGGCTCGGTAGTCGTCACCGCGTCGAAGTCGGGTGGCAATCTCAACGCCTGGATCGATTGGAAGGGAGACGGCAGCTGGGCCGACGCCGGCGATCAATTCGTCTTCTACAACAATCCGCAGCTCACCGGCACGCCCGTAACGACGCTGAATGCCGGTGCTCAGACGCTGTACTTCGCGGTGCCCGTCACCAACATTACGACCACCTACGCCCGCTTCCGGCTCAGTAGCGAGAGCGGCCTCTCCTACACGGGTTTGGGACAGGACGGCGAGGTCGAAGATTACAAGGTCGCGATCCAGCCGACCACGGCCTACACGGTGGTCCTGGCCGATCCCTCGAGCGGCAAACCGCTACCGATCGTCAACGGCAACTACGTGGTCCTGCCGGGGGCCAGCTTCGTGGCCCAGGTCTATGTGAACGACACGCGTGCGGTGGGAGCGACGGGCGTGACCCAGGCCTTCGCCGATTTGACGCACGATAACAGCCTGGTCAGCTGGGTAGCGAATTCGTTGGTCATCGCCTTCCCCAACGGTCAAAGTGGTACGCCGAACGCCGGCGGCCAGACCGATATCGACGAGGCGGGCGGCTCGCTCAGCGGCGCCCCCAGCTCGCCGGGGACGCCGGAGCTGCTCTTCTCGGTCACGGGAACCGTTTCGGCGAGTGCCCTCCCCAATGGAACCATCGTCAATTTTGCGACCGCCCCCGCCACCGGCGCCGGCCATACGACGTTGATTTCGGGTACGAGCACTCCTGTGGTTGCCACCTACGGCCAGGCCAGCCTGATCATCCCCAAGGGTATCTGGCAGAATCCAAACAGCCTGTTCCAAGAAGATGCGACCGACGTCTGGAGCCCGGACATCAACAACGACGGTTTCGTGAACCTGAAAGATATCGTCAACCTGATCACGACCTACAACAGCATAGGTCAGGTCGGTTTGTTCGGGCCGACCTACCCGATTGCGTTCCCGACTTCGACGGGGCCGTACATCGACGTCAACGGCGACGGGTTCTTCAACCTGGGCGATATCGTGGCCGAGGTCTCGTACTACAACCAGTTCGGCCCGAGCGTTGCTCCGAACCAGACCGTTGTGACGGGACAGCAGGCCCACTTCGCGATGGCGCCTGCTTCGCAGCCAACGGGCTCACAAGAGACAATGGCCTCGCAGCAGGTGACGGCAGTTCAGCAAGTGAGCGCGAGCCAGGCCGTGGCTCCCTCCCAGACAACAACGACGCAGCAACCGGTTGTCGTGGCCCAAGCCACGGCCGCGCCAGCTGTCACCACGGTGGCCACGAGCAGCGTGCAATCGTCGATTGTCAGTATGTCGTCGACGGTGGCCAGCAGCATGTCGGCGCCGGCGGCTCAGGCTGCGGCGGCCGACTCGGTGTTTGCTTCCGACAGCTTCGCCGATCCGATTTCGGCCAATACAGAATGGTCAACCGGCTCGGTGGCTCAGGCGTCGGTGGCGGCCCGCTCGGTGTCCACCACGGCGTCCAGTGGTTCCGGCAGCGATTCAAGCGCAGTTTCCGCCGCGGTGGCCCGCTCGCAGGTGTTCGCCGAACACTCGCAAAGTGTCAGCTTGTTGGACGGAGATGACGACGATTCGGATCTGACCTTTGGTTCGCTCGGGTCGGACAACTAGCCACACGGCTCTACGAGAACCCGGCGCGGCATCGGCCTGGCTTGGTGCTGACCCGGCGCGAGGGCTGCGCCGCACTGCCCGGCGGGGTTGTCTGCGGGAGTCCAAAGCAGCTCTGCACAGGGCCTCGCCTTGACACTTTCCCGCGATGTACGCCCCAGCCAAGGCGTCTCCCGAACCTTCCTATTGTGCCGGTCGTAGGACGGGTGCGGGCGTCCGCCGTGCGGCTAGTCGTTTCGACGTAAAGCAAGTTCCTTGCGGTGCTTGTTAGCCGTGGATACCCTGGAAGAATCCTCGGCGCATTCCTGCCGAGCGATAAAGTCGCACAAGTCGTCGACGACCGATCGCGCCGGCGGAACACCGGGCAATACCGGCCGACAAAATCGACTGGAACAGAGGCATTTACCGCGCGATCGCCCGTGTCGTGCGTGGGTAGCGCGATGGCGGACAATAAACGATTCTCGACGCTTGAGGCACCGCCACGCAGCTTGTTTGGCTTACGAGCCCAACGGACACATGGCGGTTTAGTGATCGATTTGCGGGCTAGGTAACGATCGGCTGGCGGAACGATGCCTGTCGTTGCAGCGTCCGGCCACACGCGCCGTTCGGCGCAGGGAACCCGGCGACCGTTGCGGTAACAAGGCCGACCGGCGCCCTAATGCAATTCCTAGACGAGAGGCCCTGCCACCGATGAGCGTGTTTCGCTATTTAGGCCGTCGCAACTGCAAAGCCAACTCTCGTGGTCGCAGCCCTCGGCCGATGCGTCTGACGTTCGAGACTCTGGAACTGCGCGCGCTTGTCACGTCGGACGTTATAACGAGCGTTCCCCTGGCGATAGCCTCGACCGGTGGCACGAATTCCTCAGCCGCCGTGGCTGCCCAGACCGCGACCGCGAATGCCAACCCGACGACGCCGATCAACTACAGCCTGGTATTGACGGATGCCAACGACAATCCGATCACGGGGCCACTGGTCGTCGGCGAAGTGTTCTTTGTCGACGTCTTTATCGACGACACGCGCAACGTCTCCAATCCCGGCGTCGACAGTGCGCTGACGGATGTATCGTTCGATTCGACTCTGATGACCCCCTCCGGCAACCCGGTGGTCACTCCGAACAATACAGTCTATCCCAGCCCCACAAATTCCCCGCACGGCTCTTACAACGCGTCGACCAGCCCGAACTTGATCAGCAGCGTGAACGGTTCGGTGCCCACGAATCTCAACGGCGGCCCTGTCATCACTCCCCCCGGTGCCGGCCCACAGTTGCTGGACCGGATCCAGATGACGGCCGAGGCGGCCACGGGCGTGGGCAACACGACGACGATCAGCACCGTCATTCCGCAAATTGACCCGACGGACAGTAATAGCGTTCTCGTGGGCGCCGACGCCTCGGCCGCCCCGGCGTCGCAAATCGGCCAGGGGAGCGTTTCGACCGAGATTCTGAATCCGGTCAGTGCCACGTTGACCGGTGGTTCGGCCACCGCCGGCGCCACGGCCACGACGATTCAATTCACGGCCTCGCTCAGCGGCGCGGTCGACGTGCCAGTCACGATCCACTACGCCACGGTCGACGGCAACGCCAAGGCCGGCACGGATTACACGGGCGTGACCGACGGCACGGTCCAGCTTGCGGCCAACCAGCAATCGCAGACGTTCAGCATCAACATTGCCGCCGATACGAATTCCCACTCGGCGCGCTCGTTCAACGTCAAAATCACCAGCGTCGACGTTTCGCCGACGGGCCTGGTGACCTTCGACCCGACCGCGGGCCAAGGCACGGGCACGATCAATTTCACCCCGCCGAATGTGACGATCGGCGCGGGCAGCGCACAAAGCGGGGCGGCGGCCACCACGATGTCGTTCCCGGTCACCCTTTCGGGCACGTCCGATGTGCCGGTGGTGCTCGACTACAGCACGTCGAGCGACAGCGGTGATACGGCCGTGGCGGGCACCGACTACACGCAGGAAACGAATCAAACGTTGACGATTCAGCCCGGCGACACCACGGGCACGATTTCGATTCCGATTTCCGCGCAATCCTCCTCGTTCTCTGGCAACAAAACCTTCCACGTCAACGTCAGCTTGGACAGCAGTGACACGTCGGGCGCGCATCTGAATCAAACCTCGGTTCAGGGGTCGATCACTTCGCCAGCGCCTACCGTGTCGGTTGCCGACGCAACAGCTCAAGGTGGCACGGCCGCCGGAACGATCTCGTTTCCGATCCATCTCAGCGGCGCTTTGAATCAATCCCTGGTCCTCGATTACAGCACGGCCATCCTATCGGGCGACACGGCCGCGAGCACCGACTTCACGGCGCAGACGGATCAAAAGCTGACGATCCCGGCTGGCACGACTGACACCGCGATCCAGATTCCGATTGCCGCCCAGACCACGCCATTTGGCGCCGCGAAGACCTTTCACCTGAACGTCAGCCTCGATGACCCCAATGCGGGCGTGCAACTAACAAACACGTCTGCTCAGGGATCGATCACTTCGCCGGCGCCGAGCTTGTCGATCGGCGATGCCACGGTCCAGGGCAATTCGACCGCTGGTGTGATTTCGTTCCCCATTCACCTCAACGGACCGTCGAGCCAACCCGTCGTGCTCGATTACAGCACGGCCATCCTGTCGGGCGACACGGCCGTGGCCGGGACGGACTACACAACGCAAACGAATCAAAAGCTCACCATCCCCGCCGGCACGACCGACACCACGATCCAGATTCCGATTGCCGCGCAAACCACCACAGGTTTCGCCGACAAGACCTTTCACGTGAACATCAGCCTGGATAGCAGTGACACGTCGCACGTATCTCTGGCGGATACGTCGGCCGAGGGAACCATTACGTCCGTGCCGTCGGTCGGCATTCTCAGCAATGCTACCGACTCGCCAACTCAATCGGCACCGTCGACGATGAATTTCGCCGTAACCTTGTTAAATCAACAGGGGGCACCGACACAGACCACCCAGGACCTCACGATTCAGTACCGCGTGTTTAGTACGGGTACTGATAACGCCATCGGCGGCAGCAGCATTGCCACCTCCGGTGTGGACTACCTGGCTGTCGATACCACGGCCGCCAATCCACTCGGTCAGCCGCTGGTGATTCCCGCCGGGCAGTCGGTTGGTACGATCAAGATTCCGATTGCCGCTGAGTTGGCCGGGTCGATAAACAAGACCTTTCACATTCAAATCCTCAGCGTCTCGGCCGGCGCGGTTGTATCGGATGTAGCCGGCTCGGCAACGGGAACGATCAACGTCGGCCAAATCCCGAAACCGGTAGTGTCGATTCAGAACGCATCGCTGCCTGAGCCCACCACGACGGGCCAGAACATGCAGTTTACGGTGAGCTTGTCAGCGCCCAGCACGGACCCGGTGACGGTGAACTATACGATCACACCGGGGACGGCCAAGGCTGGCGTCGACTACACCCCGCCCGCGACGCAAGGGACCGTCACGTTCCAGCCGATGCAGACCACGGCCACCATTTCAGTACCGATCCTGCCCGACGCCAACGTCACGCCCAGCGCCCAATTCCTGGTCGCCTTATCCGAGCAGACGGGAAACACTGCTTCCACGATCAGCACGACCGCGGGACAGGCGCTCGGTACGATACTGACGAACGGAAGCTTCTCGGGTTCGGTCTATGTGGATACCAACAACGACGGTATCCACGAAACCGGTGAGCACGCTTTGGCCGGGGCAACGATCACCATCACGGGAAATGCGGTGACGGGACAGGCCGAACAGTTCAGCACCACGTCGGCCGCCGACGGCTCGTTCAGCTTCCCGGCGGTCCCACCGGGGACATACACCGTGACCCAGATAGCTCCCACGGGTTACGTGATGGGCATCTCGACTCCTGGAACCGGAGTCGGCGTGAACGGCAGCAATCAAATGACGTTCACGATCACTTCAGGGGACGTGCTGACGAACAATAACTTCTCCGAGCGAGGGCTTGAGCCACAACTCATCACGAAGCGGATGTTCTTGTCATCGGTCATTCAATAAATAACATGGGCATCCCATAACGCGGTAATTCGCTAGCGCGCTGCCGGGCCTTGACTCGTCCAGTGCGTTCGAGCAAAGTGCCGTCCGCCGCGACTAACGGCTCAAATGCCACAACCGACGCAGGCTGCTGCGACGGGTTGCACTTCTTGCAAGACGCCTCGGTCCTTGGTCGTTTCGCCCCACTGGGTCAATTCGGCGCGTAGCACTCGGTACTCGCCCGGCGCCTCGATACCCAGCCGAACTCGATTTCCCTGCACGCTCAGGACCGAAACCGTGATCTCGTCAGCGATCAGGACCTTCTCTCCGGGCTTCCTGCTCAGGACCAACATGGCTTCCTCCTAGTGCTAACCGGACCCAAAGTGATGGTCGAAATTGGTTCAGTGAATCAATGATCAGTTGCGGCCGATATAGCAATTTGTGCGCCGAAACGCAGCCGAGCAGCACGAAATCGCCTAAGAGTAAATGAGAAAGGCGGTTAATCATGCCAGCGCTCGGTAATGTCGTATCACTGCTGGCGACTGTCAAAGTGTGCAGCTAATGATCAACAGAGGTGCGGAATCGCTCAACTTTGGCAGGCGTCTCGCTGACGAGGGGGACCATGTTCTCGATCCGAGACGGTTGCGAACCTGGCGTCTACTAAAGCGGCCGGCCAGGTGCCGTGGCGGGAGCGCCACGCTAATCGTCACATTCTGTGCGGCTGACCCCGGATGATGCCTTTTCGAGCCTTCGGACCCTAAGGCGGCCGGGCGACCGCGCTGACCGGCCGGGCGACGCGACGTAGAATGAAATGCCAATTCCACCGTCCATTCTGGCGACTCTCGGGGGGAGTGATGCGTTGTTTTCCATGTTTCTTCGCGCTCGCAATGCTGGCAGTCGTGGCATCGACCGCCTTGGCGGCTGAGACGCAGCCCACCGCCGGCCGCACCGAAGCGGAACAGGCGGTGCGTGGCGCCGTGGCCGCTTATCGGCAGGCGCTCGATCAACAGGACGTCGACGCGATTGTCTCGTTCTGGACGCCCGAGGCCGATTACGTCGACCAGTTGGGGCGCGTGTACAAGATTCACGCCGGCCTCACCCAAGCCAAGAAGCTTGCCCAAGAGGGGATGCACATCGCGCACCTGGCTCCGAAAACCGAGACCCTGGGCATTCGGCTGGTGACGCCGGACGTCGCCATTGAGGACGGAAGCTTCGAGCGCATCGGCGCACTAGCGGGCCCCGCGCCGCAAGGGCGGTACACGACCGTGTGGGTAAAGCGCGACGGTCATTGGCTGATCGACGGCGTACGCGAAACGCCCATGCACCTCGAGGACAGCTCCGACGCCATCGACGATCTGGGCTGGATGATTGGTGAATGGGTCGCCGAGGGGCCGCACGCAACGGCCGAGATTTCCTGCAGTTGGGGCAAGGACGAAAGCTACATCGTGACACAACTGAAAATGAAGCCGGTCGTGGGCGAGCCCTTCTCCGCCACGCAAGTGATCGGCTGGGACCCGAGCCAGCAGAAGATCCGCTCCTTCATGTTCGATTCGCGCGGTGGATTCAACGAAGGGCAATGGGTGAACGAAGGAGACGGTTGGATCGTGAGGTCGGTCGAATCTCATCCCAACGGCAAGCGCACCGCCTCCACCAAGATCTACAGCCGCGTCGACGATAACACCGCCCTCTGGGAATCGATCGACGACGACGTGGCAGGACAGGCGGGCGCCGAACTGCGTTTGCGGATTACCCGCAAGCAACCTCAGAAATGATTCATCGAACAGCGGACAATCGCTAAGGAACTATACGTGTCAACACAATTGCAAAGGGCCGTGCGCATCGCGCTGGGCGCGCTGTGCCTGGCATGTTTGGCTGCCGGGACTGTGGTGCCTGTGCATGCGCAGACGCCCCCCAAGGCCAAGGCGCCGGCTGCGCCCAGGCCGCCTGCCGGCTCAGCGAAAGCGCCTCAGGCGGCGCCGGCGCCAGCGGCCAAGACTCCGCCACCCCCGGCGGTCGATTCCCCGGAGCGCGAGCAGATCCTGCACAGCCGGGCGTGGCAACAGACGATCGCGGATTTCGAGAGCTGGCTATCGAGCCAGACGTTGTACGACGCGCAGCAGGTCAAGCAAACCAGGGCTCGGCTCGAGGTCGGTATCAGCCGCATGACGCCCGCGCAGCTACAGTGGTTCGAAAACGACATGCAAGCCAAGCTGAAAGTGCTCAATAGCGATCAAGCGCAGGAAGCCGCGGCGTACCTGGCGCAGACGCTCGCGGTCGCTTCGCCGGCTTACGCGCGCAAGGTTCGCCAGAAGTTGCCCGACGTACTCACGGCGCCGGCCGGGCAGATCAGCCAGCAACTGGCCGGTTTCGCCGCCAAGCGGGACGCCACCGCGCAAATGCAGCAGGCGTTCAACGACAATCGGCAGCAACAAATCGCGCACAACCAGACGCAGATCGCCGCGCAACAGCAAATTCTCAACCAGGATCTGGGGCGCGAGTCGGACGGTGCCATCAACGCCACGAAGGGAAACAAGTTCACCGCCGCGCGTGACTACTTCCCGAACGCCGGCAACGATGGCCCCTTTGGCCCCGGCACCTCGATCGGCTTCTGGGGGGGCGGGTTCTTTTAGAGAAACCGCTTTCTTGAGTGCCTGACTCGACGACAGTTCCCTCTTGCCGCGACTGGCCAAGGGGGATGTGGAACGGTTGAATGGCAACCGGGCCACGCCGGTCGGGCCGAATTCTGCAACCAGGCCGATGTCATTCTGGACATCCGCGCCTCGGCAGCGGAAAATCCGCGCTTGCGACGGCTACCAATCTTGCTGGGCCGAACGTAGAGAGATGCTACGTAATGCCGCCGTGTCACTCGAATTGTCCGCCGTGTAAGTCGGACGTGTCGCACAGGGAAACGAGAGTGAGATCGACAAACCTCACACCGCAGGTAGCGACACCTGTAAGTAGAGACTCATTATGTCGAAATCCGCACTGTGCCGTCGATGTTCGCATGAATATGAAGTTGCGCCAGGCACGGCTTACGAGGCGATCGAATGTCCCAAGTGCCGGCTGCGGCCGGCCCAGCTGGGCGCAAAACTGGTCGCAGCTTTCTCGGGCGACATACAGCCACCGGAAACGTCGAAGCTGTACCGCCTGGGAATCGTGCTCGTGGCGCTCGCCATGACATTGCTGCCGATCATTTACGTCGGGCTGGTTGTTGCGGTTATCTATCTGGTCTGCATGCACGCCACGCACTGGGGACCGTACCTGCTGGCCGACAACCAACGGACGGGCGGGCGTAGACAAGCCACGCTATTCCTCGTCGGCTACCTCGGACCACTCATCGCCGGTGCGATTCTCATCATCTTCATGCTGAAGCCGCTGCTGGCCGCGCGACCCAAGAGCCCGGCTTCACGCCGCTTGGAAAGGGCCGACGATCCGGTCCTCTTCGATTTCGTCGGCCGACTTTGCGATGTCGTCGGCGCGCCTGCGCCCAGCGAGATTCGTCTTGATGGGCTGGTCAATGCCTCGGCCAGCTTCCGCGCCGGCTGGATGGGCATGATTTCCAATCAGCTGGTTTTGACGATCGGTGCGCCTCTCGTGGCGGGGTTGACGCTGCGACAGCTTACCGGCGTGCTGGCCCATGAATTCGGCCATTTTGCCCAGGGCAGCGGCATGCGGCTGACCTACGTGATTCGCTCGGTAAATGCATGGTTTGCCCGCGTTGTCTACGAACGAGACGCATGGGACGAGCGATTGGTCAGTTGGGGCAACAGGATGCCGATTCGCGAGCTGCAGGCCGTCTTTTGGATGACGCAGTTATGCATCTGGTCGACGCGCCGCATATTGTGGGCCTTGATGTGCGCCGGTCACGCGGTGAGCTGCTTCATGCTCCGCGAAATGGAATTCGATGCCGATCGCTGCGAAGCGCGGGTCGCGGGAAGCGACATGTTCGCCGCGACGCTCGAACGCGTGCAAGTTCTCAACGTGGCGTGGCAGGGGGCGCTGGCCGACACACAACGCTTGTTGGCCGACGGACAATTGGCGGACAACATCTGCGACGTGCTGCTGGACAACGTGCGACGGCTGCCGCCAAGCGCCGCCGATGAACTTCGTAAGACCGCGGCCGACCGAAAAACGCACTGGTCTGACACGCATCCCTGCGACACGGACCGCATCGCCAGCGCCCGGGCCGAAAAGGCCGAGGGGGCGTTCCGCCTGGATGGACCGGCGACGGTGCTGTTCGAATCCTTTCCATCGCTCGCGCGCGAAGTCAGCGCGTCGTTCTATCAAGAATCGCTGGGCGAGGCCTTTCACTCCACTCGCATGCTGCCGGCTGCGGAAGCCCTGACTCGTCAAAATGCCGAGCGCGACGAGGCGAGCGCGCGGGAACGGTTTTTCGCCAATACGTTCAACTTGCTGCGTCCTTTTGCCGTCGCGGCCGCATCGGCGCCGGCCCCCAGCAACCTGCAAGCCGCCGCACTCGAGCTGGAGGAAGCGCGAGCCACCGCCGATCGGACCGTCGCCGGATACCGCGAGGGATTTCAGCGATATGACGACGCAGACACACGCTGGATGTTGGCTGAGCAGGCGGCGTCGCTGATCGCCGGTGGACTGAAAGTGAAGCCCGCGGAGTTTCAAATCGAACGTTCGGACGCGAAAGCAGCCGCATCCGGACGCGATGGGGCCATCAACGAGATGAACGAGGTCGCGGAACAACTTCAACCTTTTGAGCAAGCGACGAGGCGCCGCATGGCACTCGCGATCGGTATGCTTCGCGTGCCAGGAATTGCCAGGCGGCTTCCGAATCTCTCGGTGTCCGAACGCGAGCTGCATCAAGTGCTCGCGGCCACGCGAGCGCTGCATCGGGCGTGGCCGGAAATCCTGCAGCTGCGCAACGGCGCCGGATGCCTGTCGATCTTGATCAACAATCTCGCCGCAAATCAGTCGAATAAGAAACTGCGAACCGCCCTGGCGGACAAGGTCGAAGGGGTCGCCAAGCAAGTAACGGCCCTCTACGAACGTTTCAGTGAAACAGCGTACCCCTTCGACCATGCCGTGCAGGAGGCCACGGTCGCTCAGTACGCGCTGGAAAAGCTGCCGGCCGCCGAAGACATCGCGGCGGTTTATTCCTCAGGTGCGACCCTCATCAATCAGTTGAACCTGTTGGCGGTCCGGATCGCGGGTCGCCTGTCGTTCTTGGCGTCTGCCGCGGAGGAAGCCCTGAGCACTGTTCAGCCGGCGGCTGAGGCAAGCTCCATGCCTGACGCGTCGTGATGGCGGCAACTATAGGGAGCTGCGAATCCGACTAGTGGCGCACCCACCAGCGCGCCCGGCCGGGCTACCGATGTCGAAGAGTTTTTTCGAGCGCACCGCCCGACATCGGCAGGAAACCGAAGCCATTGTTTCCGCCGTGTTCATGCCGCAAAGGCGGGGCCCGAAGACATGAAAATGGGAAACGGCGGTCGTTTCGACATCGAATCGAGTGATTTTCTGAGCAGAATTTTGTAGTGGGCGATACAAGACTCGAACTTGTGACCCCTAGCTTGTCGAGCTAGTGCTCTAACCAACTGAGCTAATCGCCCCTAGGCACTGTCAAAAAGACAGGGCTAAGCGTTCCACTAGCTTACGTGGCTAATGCACAATTGAAAAGCCCTGCCGCGCGCGGCGTTTGGGCCTGAATCAGCCGGGCACGAACCATGGCGCCGGCTGATCTGTCTTGCTCGGAAGCGGCCTCCCCCTATACTTTGCGTCATCGGCAGCGCGGTCGCCCCCGCGGCGTCTCTTGTATGGACGTCCCGACACGCGTTGCCTTCGCACCCCTCAACGCGGCGCTGGCCAGCGACCTCTTTCGCAATCCCGGCGGCGATATCTGGCGCTTGCTGCATCGGGCAGTCCTTCTGCCCAGGCACCGGCAGCGTCAACCAGCCACGTGACATGGGCTGCTGATTGCGCAGCGGGCCAGACGAAGTGAGAAATCCATGCTTAAGGTCAAATTGCCCGACGGCAGCGTTCGTGAATATTCACGCCCGGTCCGGCCGATCGACGTGGCGGAAGAGATCGGCCCACGCCTGGCGAAAGCCACGCTGGCCGCCGAGGTCGATGGCCAGGTGGTCGACACCGTCACCCCTCTGCCCACCGAGGGTGAAACGACGCTCAAGCTGCTCACGCGGAAAGACCCCGAGGCGCTGCGCATCATGCGGCATTCCTGCGCGCACGTGATGGCCCGGGCCGTGATGCGGCTATTCGAGGGCGTGCAATTGGCCTTTGGTCCGACGATTGAGAACGGCTTCTACTACGACTTCGACTTGCCGCACAAGCTGAGCGAAGAGGACTTCCCCAAGATCGAGGCCGAGATGGCCAAGATCATCAAGGAAGACGAAGAGTTCGAGCGGCTGGAGATGCCCCGCGCCGAGGCGATCAAAATCTGCCGCGACCTGGCCCAGACGCTCAAGGTCGAGCACATCGAGACCGGGCTGGCCGATCAGGCCGAATTGTCGTTTTACCGCCAGGGAGAATTCATCGACCTGTGCCGCGGCCGCCATATTCCCAGTGCCGGCGCGATCGGCGCGTTCAAGCTCTTGAGCGTCGCCGGGGCGTATTGGAAGGGGGACTCGAACAACCAGCAATTGCAGCGCGTGTACGGCACTGCCTGGTTCAGCAAGGAAGAGCTGGAAACGTATCTCAATCAGGTCGAAGAAGCAAAGCGTCGCGACCACCGCGTCCTTGGCAAATCGCTCGAGCTCTTCACCGTGAATCCGACGGTCGGGCAGGGGCTTGTCCTTTGGCTGCCACGCGGCGCCATCGTGCGCGGCCAGCTCGAGGCCTTCGTCCGCGATGAGCTGATCAAGCGCGGCTACGACCCCGTGTACACGCCGAATATCGGCCGCGTCGAGCTGTACCAGATCTCGGGCCATTATCCGTACTACGCCGACAGCCAGTTCAAGCCGATCGAGATGGAAGAGGGCGAGCGTTATCTGCTCAAGCCGATGAACTGCCCGCACCACATCATGATCTACAAGTCGAAGCCGCGTAGCTATCGCGAGTTGCCGGTGCGGCTGGCTGAATTCGGCACCGTATATCGCTATGAAAAATC
Source organism: Pirellulales bacterium (assembly GCA_035546535.1). Classification (NCBI taxonomy): domain Bacteria; kingdom Pseudomonadati; phylum Planctomycetota; class Planctomycetia; order Pirellulales; species Pirellulales bacterium. Next base: position 29,630 of record DASZWQ010000005.1, read on the forward strand.
GGGCGAGCTGGGTGGCATGACCCGCGTCCGTGGATTTACGCAGGACGACGCGCACATCTTCTGCACCGAAGATCAGGTCGGCGATGAATTCCGCCAGTGCATCGAGATGGCGCAGATGGTTCTGAAAACCCTGGGACTGGAGGATTACCGCGTGCGGCTCGGCTTCCGCGATCCGGCCAGCGACAAGTACGTGGGCAAGGCCGAAAGCTGGGCCAAAGCCGAAGCCGCGATCGAGCGCGTGGCGCGCGATATGAATCTGCCCGGCTGCACGCCCGAGCTGGGCGAAGCGGCTTTCTACGGTCCGAAAGTCGATTTCGTGGTCACCGACTGCATCGGCCGCGAATGGCAACTCGGCACCGTGCAACTGGACTACAACCTGCCGAGCGAGGAACGCTTTGGACTGGAGTACATCGGACCGGACAACAAGCCGCATCGTCCGGTGATGATCCATCGCGCACCGTTGGGTTCGATGGAACGGTTTATCGGCGTGCTGATCGAGCACTTTGCCGGGGCCTTTCCGCTGTGGCTGGCGCCCGAGCAGGTGCGTGTCGTGACCGTAACCCAAAAGGCCGAGGAGTATGGGCGGGCCACCGAGCAAAAGCTGCGCGAGGCCGGATTGCGGGTCACCGGCGACTATCGCGCCGAGAAGCTGGGGGCCAAGATTCGCGACGCCCAGCTGAAGCTGATTCCGTACATGCTCGTGGTCGGTGAACGGGACGCGGCCGAAGGCACGGTATCGGTCCGCGATCGGATCTCGGGCGATTTGGGGGCCATGCCTTTGGCCGCCGCCATCGATAAATTCCGCCAGGAAGTGGCCGAGAGGACGATCCGCCAGGTCGTCAAAACCACGGCCGGGCTGGGCGATCGGGGAGGATCGAACGAATACTAGGCGCGCGTCGAACCTGGGCGGCTCGTGCCGTCGGAGAATGCGCCGGCCTGCTTGATTCTTCGGAATGAGCTAAGTTTTAGGGGTGGCGTCGGGTGAGGCTTGCGACGGGTTTGCTCACCCAAAGATGGCTGTCCAGCCCGGGCGGATAACCGGCCGTCCACAGTTGACGCTGTGCCACAACGTACGAGATACTATTTGCAGACGCCCCGTGGGGGTTGCCTGGCGGCGATTACGTTTCATTTTCTTGAAGAAGGAATTCTGCGATCGACAAGTCACAGCGCGTGAACGAACAAATCCGCATTACACCTGTGCGGGTCATCTCGGCCGAAGGAGAGCAGCTAGGCATTATCCCCACCGAACAAGCGCTCGGAGTGGCGCGCGAGGCGGGACTGGACCTGGTGGAAGTCGCTCCTAACGAGCGCCCCCCTGTCTGCCGGATCATGGACTTCGGCAAGTTCAAGTACCAGCAGAAGAAACGGCAGCACAAGAGCCAGGCGCACCACAGTAAGATCAAAGAGATTCGCGTTCGTCCCAAAACGGGCGAGCACGATATCGAGGTCAAGGTTCACCGGGCACGTGAGTTTCTCGCCCACAAGGATAAGGTGATCGTCTCGGTCGTCTTCCGCGGTCGCGAGTTGGCGCACGTCGAAGAAGGGCAGCGCGTCATCAAGCAAGTGCTGACCAGCCTGGAAGACATCGGCAAAGTCGAATCGCCTCCCAGCCAACAAGGGCGGCGCATCACCTGTATCCTGGCGCCGAAGTAGCGCGATGCGCGAGTATCCTACGCTCACCACGCCGCGGCTGTTGTTGCGCGCGTGGCGCGATAGCGATCGTGAGCCGTTCGCCACGCTCAATGCCGATCCGCGCGTGATGGAGTTTTTTCCCAGCGTGCTGGATCGCGCGGCCAGCGACGCCACCGTCGAACGCATCGAGGCGCATTTCGCAAAGCACGGCTTTGGGCTGTGGGCCGTCGAGCTGCCGGGGAGCGCTCCGTTTGCCGGCTTCGTCGGGCTCATGATCCCGAGCTTTACCGTCGCGTTTACGCCCTGCGTGGAAATTGGCTGGCGACTGGCGCGCGAGTATTGGGGCCACGGCTATGCCAGCGAAGGAGCCCGTGCTGTCCTCGACTTCGGGTTCGATCGGCTCGCGCTTGACGAGATCGTGTCGCTCACGGCCGTCGGCAATCAGCGCTCGCGCCGCGTGATGGAACGGATCGGCATGACACGCACGGCCGGCGACGATTTCGATCATCCGCTGGTAGCCGCCGGCCATCCGCTGTGCCGGCATGTGCTGTATCGACTGTCGAAAGAGCGATGGCGACAACTGACGGCGAAGAGCCTCGATAGGACCTGAGTCCAGACGGTTGTTCGGCAGTTGCGGGTCCGCATGCTTCTTCGGCCGATGGCCGAAAAGGCATGGCAAGAACCGTCGGCTGACCCTAACAGCCTGTTGAAAAAAGCCCTCGTGGCTTTTTTCAACCTCGCCAAGTGCGAAGCAAAGCTTCGCACGACTCGCAAAATAACGACTTACGTCGATATTTTGCCATCGCATCCCTGCGATGTCGCAGCCCGTTGAGTTC
>DASZWQ010000006.1 GCA_035546535.1 Pirellulales bacterium
ACCCTTTGCCCGACTAAACCGGAACAAAGTGGTTCATTCTCAGCGATCAATTTGAAGTCGTGCGCGCTCATGCTTGAATGCAAGTTGCGTTTGGCCAACTACTTGAAACAAAATCAAAAAAGTTCAACCGGACAGTACTGATGTCGAATTAAGAAATGCATCCACGGATTTCGCTGATTAAATCCGCAGGTCCACGTGCGTCACTCGGTACGCTCCTTCGCCTGCCTTCAATCCGCGCAAAACTGTGCAATCAGCGGATGTATTCGGCTCTCGTGGCGGCGGCCGCGAAAGGCCCGGAGCCGTTCCGTAAGACTAAGGCGGGCACGATAACGTGGCAAGTCGGGCAAATGGCCAGTTGCAAGCTCGAAGGGGTGAGCACTGACGTTGCCCGGCGCGGAACCTCGCGGATACGATAGATATCGAGCAAGCGGCTGCTGCGCGGCTGTCTGAAGTCGCCGCCGCGAAGGTCGATTACAGAAGTGGCATCAGGTTCCATGAGCTTTCGCGTCGATCTGGACATCTTTCGCGGCCCGCTCGATTTGCTGCTGTACCTGGTGCGCAAACAGGAGCTGGAAATCGCGGACATCCCGATTGCGCCCATTACGGACCAGTTCCTGGAACACCTGGCGGTCCTCGAACAGCTCGATGTCAACGCGGTGGGCGATTTTCTGGAAATGGCCAGCGCGCTCCTGGAACTGAAGAGCCGCATGCTGTTGCCGCAAGCCGACGAGGTGGAAGAGCCGCTTGACGACCCGCGAAAGGAACTGGTGCGCCGCCTGCTGGAGTACAAGCAGTTCAAGGACGCGGCCAGCATGCTCGACGAGCAGGGCCGCGCCTGGCAAGAGCGATTCCCCAGATTGGCCAACGACCTGGCGGGCCACAAGCGGGATCTGGCCGAGGAACCAATTCGCGAGTTGGAGTTGTGGGACCTGGTCAGCGCCTTCGGACGGTTGATCGAGCAGCATCAGTCGAACCAGCCGTCGAGCATCGTTTACGACGACACGCCGATCCACGTCTATATGGATCGGATTGCCCACTTGCTCGATGATCAGTCGCGTGTGGCTTTCACCGAGCTGTTTCAGCCTGGCATGCACAAGTCGACCTTGATCGGCATGTTCCTGGCGATTCTGGAATTGGTTCGTCATCACGGCATGCGGGCCGAGCAGAGCGACGCATTCGGCGAAATCTGGCTGGTGCGCGAGCAGCCCGGCGCGGCGCCGGCCGAAAAGCCGGATTCGTGATGCACTACTGCCCAGCGAGCTGGGCGGCTAGGTATCATTTTGCACGGCATTCAGGCGCTTTACCTGCGCGGCTTGTCTCGCAACCGATCTGGTTTAAACTGTGCCTTTCACCGTGCGCGGACCAGGTAACTTCTCCTTGGTTTGATCTCCTGCGCTCGCCTGTTTTGTGAACCGTATCCGAGCCTGATGTGACCCTGCCCGTATGGTTCACAACGTTCCCGTCAAAACGCTGACGCATCGCGGCATCACGATCGAGGGGTATTCGCGCGCCGCCGTGCAGACCTATTGGCGCGTTCCGGAGTTCAAGCTCGGCTTCGACCTGGGGGCTCATCCGTGGGACTTCATGGCCACGCCCAACTGGTTTATCTCGCATACGCATCTGGATCACGTGGCGGCCTTGCCGGTCTATGTGGCGCGGCGGCGGATGATGAAGATGGAGCCCCCCACGATCTACCTGCCCGAGCAGGCAGTCGAGGGGGTCGATCGCATTCTGAAGCTGTTCACGCGACTGGACCGGGGCCGGCTGCCGTGCCAGTTGGTGGGCCTGAAACCGGGGGACGAAGTCGAAATGTCACGCGAGCACGTGGTCACGGTCTCGGCCACGGCCCATCGCGTGCCGTCGTTGGGTTTCATCGTCTGGGAGCGCCGCCGCAAGCTGCGGCCTGAGTTTCAGGACCTGCCAGGCGACAAGATTCGCGACCTGCGCCTGGCTGGCACCGATGTCACCGAAGAGCGGCGCATGCCACGCGTGGCCTACATCGGCGATAGCGCGCCCGAGGGATTGGACGCCTGTCCCGCGATGTTCGAGGCCCAGATACTGATCACGGAAATGACATTCGTGGCCGCCCGGCACCGCAAGGAAAAGATCCACAAGTACGGCCACATGCACCTCGATGATATCGTCGCCCGCCGGGAGCAGTTCAAGAACGAGATCATCATCGCCGCACACTTCAGCACCCGCTATCACACCAAGCAGATCCGGCAGATGGTCGAAGCGGCGGTGCCCGACATGCTCGACGGACGTTTGCACTTGTGGGTGTAGTTCGCCGACATTCCAGGGTGGGAACGCGGGCACGGCTACACCAGCCCCCATTTCTTCCGCAGCCACCATTCGACGCCCAGTAGCGCGATCAGCAGCAAGAAAAAGGGCCAAGTGTCCCACAGCGTGCGCTTGACCATGGTCTCGACTTCGAGCTGCTCCAACTGCTTTCGGATCGACTCGAAGAGCGATCCCAATTGGTCAGCGGCGATCGTTTTGCCGCCGGTCATCGCCGCCAGGCTTTCCATCATCCCCCGGTCGGCCGCCGGATTGTCGAGTTCCAGGTCCTGGTCGTAGACCAGAAAGCGAGCTTGCGCCGAACCTATCGGCGCGCCGCCGCGCGATGCTTTCACGACCAGCGTGTAATCGCCCGGCAGTTGAGCTTCGGGATAGGTGCCCGCCATTTCGCCGGGAGTGTGCCTTAGGCGTGGACTGCCCTTGCTGCCATCCGGTCGGAGGATTTCGACTTCATAAGTGGCGTCAGCGATCGGTTCGCCGTGCTCGTCGCGCGCTCCGGCTGTGAACTCGACGCGCCCGCCGGGGCTATAACGCCGTTCGTCAAGATTGACCCACACCGAATTGTCGGTCGACTGGTCCTTACGTGCGAGCCACAGCACGATCTGCCGCCAGAAGCGCTTGTGGGCCGGTTCGAATCCCCCCATCCACCAACGCCATGTCGAATCGCCTGCGAAGGCCAGTACGCGGCCGCGGCCGTATTCGCTGGCGATCAACAAGGGATGCCGATCACCGGTTTCGGCCAGCACCGTGGCGTTGCGCTTCACGTGATCCAAGCGATTGGCCCCGTCGAGCGCCGGCAACTCTTCCCAGGCGCGTTTGTTCTCCGATGGCGGCGCCAACTGCATGATGCTATGCGACTGGCCGATGCGCGTCGGCAGCATCTTTGGTTTCGCATCTTCGGGCAAATGCGCCTCGCCACGTATGGCTTCGCCGAAATTCTGCCGCTCTAGCCGGTCCATCTCGACTGGCAGCACGTTCGCCAGTGGCGTCGCGGCGTACCCGCCCGGGCCGAAACTGTGAAATCCGCCGACCATGATCAGGCCGGCGCCGCGCTCGACGGTCGCCGCCAACGCGCGCAGCTCCTTGTCCTTGAAGGCGCTCGAATCCAGGTCGCCCAACATGTACACGTCGTACCGGCCCGGCTCGAACAGTTCATCCCAATCCGCCGGCCGGGTCTCGGGCTTGCGCGCATCGATCGTGCGCATGTCGACGTTCATATCCGGCGAAGCATCCAGCGAACGCCGCAGGAATTTGACGTCGGGTTGCAAGGCCCCGTTCAAGTACAAAACCTTCAGACCGCCATCGAGCACCGATACAAAAGTGCTCACTTCGTTATTGCTGGTCACCAGCTCGCCGGTTTGCGGCGCGACTTTCAGCGTGACCTTCTTTTCGCCGGCCGTGTCGGGCACGTATTTCATGTGGATCGGCAAGCGGTCGCCGTTCTTTTCCGCGCGGAGACGCGCGCTGTCGACGACTTCCATCTTGCCGGGCGTCGTTTCGACCGAAAGTTGCACGACGACTTCCTGGCCGACGAAGCCCTCCAACTGGGCCACCGCATCGACGGCCATCTCGTTTTTCACAAAGACAACCTGCGGCGCCCGCATGTCGGAGAGAGCCACGTCACGGGCTTGATCGAGAGCCCGGGCCTGTCCAAACGGCACCGCGTACAACTTGAAACCGAGATCCGCGAGGCGGCGCCCCGGCGTCTGCGGCGGCACGTCCTTGGCCGGCAGCACGCGTTGTGCGCCGTCGGAGAGCAGCACGATACCGGCCAACCGCTTGCCCGTCTCGCGCCGCAAGGCATCATCCAACACCCAGCCAATGGCGGTCTGTGGCCCCTCGGCCTTCTTGGGCCACTGCGTGGGGCTTTCGGCGACTTCGATCGGGTGCGCTTCGGCGTCGAAGGTATAGACCTTGACCTCGATTTCGCCGGCCAGAGTGGTCAACTCGGGTTGCGCGGCTTCCAGGCTGGCGCGCATCGAGTCCCAGCGCGTTTTGTCCCCCGCGGCATCGGCGACCTGCATGCTGCGCGACTGATCGGCCAGAATCAAAAGCGTCGCCGGCTTGCGGCTGATCGTGGTCCAGACCAGCGTCGGCCGCAGCATGGCCAAGACGATCAAGAGCACGATCACCAGGCGAATCGCTACCAGCCCACGCCGCCGACGCCGTGATACTCGACTCTGCGCCGGCCCCAAGGCCAACAGCCCGAGCAACACCGCCGCCGCCAGCGCGACCAGCAGATAACCGCCCACCGGGCTGAGGACCAAACGAAGCATGGGGAAAAGAAATGCCTAATGTCTAAAAACAAATGTCGAAGCAAAAGCAGAATGGTGAAAAGAAGCAGGATCCCAGGATCGTGTGCCACTGTTGGCTTGTCCAACAGTGCTTCCGCTTGCGAAGCGACGGTTCTCGCATTGATTCCTCATTCAGTAGTGCCAAGTCACGTGTTAAGGTCCGGTTTCAACGCAAGGTGTTGAGCCGTCGTGGAGTACGGCGACGATTTGGTGGACGATCCAATCCAGCATGCGTTTGAAGCGTAGTCGTTCGAGGTGCAACGTCGGGTG